>JBDTMR010000045.1:0-11279 GCA_039934175.1 Sphingomicrobium sp. | reverse complement strand
AGCAGGCCTTTGAACAGGGGCTGGTCAGCAAATCCTACCTCGCCGTGATCGACGGGGAAGCGTCTGGCGACGAAGGAGTGATCGACCTGGCGATCGCCAAACGCTCCTCGGCGGCGCGCGGATGGCGGATGGTGGTCGATGACACCGGCAAGAGCGCGGTGACGAAATGGCGCCGGATCGCTTCGGCCGATGGCCAGAGCCTGGTCGAATTCCTGCCCAGCACCGGCCGCACCCACCAGATCCGCGTTCACGCCGCCCGCGGGCTCGGCGCGGCAATCGTCGGCGATCCGGTTTACAGCCGCGATGACGATGATGACGAGCCGGGCAGTATGGTCCTTCCCGAAAGTGGCTTGCTGCTCCACGCCTGGCGGATCGGCATGCCGCGCGACCCCAAGGAACCCATTGAGGTCACTGCGCCGGTGCCCGAGCGCTTCGGTCGCTGGATCGACCTGCTGCCGTGAAGCCCGATGACGTCCAGATTCCCGAAGACGCGCTCAGCGAGAAATTCCTCGCGGCGACCGGACCGGGCGGACAGAATGTCAATAAAGTCGCCACTGCCTGCCAGCTTCGGGTCGACGTCTTCAAGCTGGGGCTTCCCCCGCACGTCTATGCCAAGCTGAAGCTGCTCGCCGGGAGCAAGATGACCAGCGGCGGCGAACTGGTCATCACCGCACGGCGATACCGTTCGCAGGAAGGCAATCGCGAGGACGCCCGGCGGCGTCTTGCGGAGATGCTGGCCGAAGCCCATGTGGTGCAGGCGAAACGCAGGGCGACCCGACCATCGCGTGCTGCGAAGGCGCGCCGGGTCGATTCAAAGAAAAACCGCGCCACCGTCAAGCAGGGTCGCGGCAAGGTGAGAATGGACTGATGTACGACTTCAAGATCGATGCAGCCGATACGACCGCCATGTACGACGACCTGGCCAAGGCGCTAGAGGCGCTGGTCACCGGCGAACCCGACGCCATCGCCAACATGGCCAATGCGGCGGCGCTGATCTGGGAAACGCTTCCGAACCTCAACTGGGCCGGATTTTACCGCAATGTCGATGACGAACTCGTGCTTGGACCGTTCCAGGGTCGCCCCGCCTGCATCCGGATCCCGTTCGGGCGCGGCGTTTGCGGGACGGCGGCAGCAACCCTCGCAGTCCAGCGCGTCGACGATGTCCACGCCTTCGGCGACCATATCGCCTGCGACGCGGCGTCGGAGAGCGAATTGGTCGTGCCGGTCGTCAAGGACGGCAAACTGGTCGCGGTGCTCGATCTCGACAGTCCGCAAAAAGCCCGCTTCACTGCGGAGGATGAAGCGGGCTGTCTGAAGCTTTGCACGATTCTGCAGCAGTCACTGACGTCGTAACGTCACTTATTCTCAACCCTGCGCTGGCCTTGCTCCGAAAGTTTTGCTCCAAGGCTCCTGCTCGGATTACGAGAAGTGATTCTCGACCATGGGGGGAATGAATGCGTTTTTATTTGGGAGTTGCGGCAGCCATGCTGTCCGCGCAGGGTTTCGCACAAGCCGTTATTGCGCCGTTGCCGCAGGTGGGCACACCGGGGAATGCGGTTCTTCGCGTTGGAACGGAAGTTCCGCTCCGGCTGTCGGAGGAATTAACGACCAAAGGGAAAGCGCTGAGGGTCGGTAACCGATTTCACCTTCAGGTTTCCGAACCCGTCGTCGTCAATGGTGTCACCGTTATTCCATCGGGAAGTCAGGCCGTCGGCGAGATCACCGATGTCCGCAACAAGGGCATGTGGGGCAAGTCAGGCAAGCTCAACGCGCGCGTTCTTTACGTCATCGCCAATGGTCGGCAGATTCGCCTGACGGGCGGGTTCGACGACAAAGGGACGGCGGGCGGCGTCGGCGCGGTTGCGGTCTCCGCGATCGTGTTCTTGCCGGCTGGCTTTTTCATGACAGGCACCAGCGCGAAAATTCCTGCAGGGACCATCATCAAGGCATTTGTCGATGAAGATGTTCCGCTCAGCTTCGCGGCGTCGGCGACCCCGCCGATGGTCGTTGCACCTCAGGCGCAACCGATGAAAATCGAAGTTCCAAATGGCCAACCTCGCTAATTTGATTCACCGATTTGGCCGCTCCGTCCTTGTCGACGGAGCGGCCTTCACTTTGGTGATGTCTAGCTAAGCCGTTCCAGCTCGTCGTCGCCAAGCGCGCCGGGGATCATCATCACTGGGCAGGGCAGCTTGCCGGCATCATTACCGGTGAAGTGGGCCACCATCGGCCCTGGATTGCCCGATGGCGCCGCGCCAAGCACAAGCGCGGCGATGTCGTTGCGGGTCCCGATATAGGCGCGCACCGCTTCAATCGGTTCACCCTGGCTGACGACGATCTGGGGCTTGATCCCCGCGGCATTCATGATTTCACCGACCGACGCCGCGATGCTGGCCTCGATACGCAGCCGTTGCTCTTCCTCGATTGCCGCCTGGACACCGCCCCATTGGACAAAGTCCTGCGGTTCGACGACGGCCAACACCTCGACTGCCCCGCCGGTCTTGGCGGCGCGGCGCGCGGCGAAGTGAAGCGCGGTGCGCGCTTCGGGGCTGTCGTCGATCACGACAAGGTAGGTGCGCTGGTCCATCATTCCCCCAAAACGGGCGAAAGCTGCGCCAAATGGGGCCGCGTGGCAAGCGCGAAGGCTGCTCAAGGCTTGACCCGCATGGGGCTTTCGCGTTTGTGCCTTGCGACTCTGTAGCCACCGGGAAGCCCCATGCCGATCGAACTCAAGATGCCCGCTTTGTCGCCGACCATGGAGGAAGGCACGCTTGCCAAATGGCTGGTCAAGGAAGGGGACACGGTCGCCTCGGGCGATATTCTGGCCGAGATCGAGACCGACAAGGCGACGATGGAATTCGAAGCCGTCGACGAAGGCACGGTCCTCAAGATCCTTGTCCCCGAAGGAAGCGACGGGGTTAAGGTCGGCACCGCCATCGCAATGATCGGTGAGGAGGGCGACGACGTCGCTGCCGGGGGCAGCGAAAGCGCGAGCGCTGGGCCTGCTGCTACCGCATCCGCGCCCGCGCCCAAGGAAGACAAAAAGCCCGAGCCCGCACCGCCTGCGAAGGGCGGCGGCGAAACCCCGAAAGTTGAGGCTGCTCCGGCCCCTGCCGCACCGAAAAGCGATAGAGGAGAGCGCATCAAGGCCAGTCCGCTGGCACGCCGGCTTGCCGAAGCGCAGGGCATCGATCTCGCCTCGCTCACCGGAAGTGGCCCCGGCGGTCGCATCGTCCGCGCCGACCTGGGCAGCAAGGCGGGCGGCGTCGCAGCGGCCCCGCAGGCTTCCGCGCCATCAATTGTGGCGCAGGCTGCGCCGGTCGATCCGGGCGATATTCCGCACGAAACGGTCAAGCTCAGCAACATGCGCAAGACAATCGCGCGCCGCCTGACCGAATCGAAGCAGCAAATCCCGCACATTTATCTCACGGTCGATATCCGCCTCGACCGGCTGCTCAAGCTGCGCAGCGAGATCAACGATGGTCTCAAAAGCCGCGGGATCAAGCTGTCGGTCAACGACATGCTGATCAAGGCATTGGGCGTCGCCTTGATCGAGGTTCCGGAATGCAACGTCAGCTTCGCGGGCGATCAGCTGATCAAGTACAGCCGCGCCGACATCTCGGTCGCGGTCAGTATCCCGGGCGGCCTGATCACCCCGATCATCACCGGCGCAAACGACAAGAGCTTGTCGAGAATCTCGACCGAGATGAGCGACCTTGCGGGCCGGGCGAAAGAGGGCAAGTTGCAGCCGGACGAATATCAGGGCGGCACCGCGTCGCTTTCAAATATGGGCATGTTCGGGATCAAGCAGTTCGAAGCCGTCATCAATCCGCCGCAGGGCATGATCATGGCGATCGGCGCTGGCGAAAAGCGCCCTTACGTGATCGACGACAGCCTGCAGATCGCGACCATCATGTCGGCAACTGGAAGTTTCGACCACCGTGCGATCGACGGCGCCGACGGGGCAAGACTGATGAAGACATTCAAGGACCTGGTAGAGAACCCGCTGGGCATGGTGGCCTGACATGAAATGGTTCTCCGCCCTCCTCGTCGGCGCAATCCTCGCCATCGTGCTGCCGCTTATTCTCGGTGGCTATTCGGGGGTCTGGATGAACAGCTGGGTAAAGTGGGGGACGATCAAGCCGATCCCGTCGTCGCCAGGCCTCCTGTTCTCGATTCCGGTTTTCCTTGGCTCGGCACTGGCGCTTCGCATCTTCTTCAACTGGCACCGCAATTGAGCGTTGGGCTTGCCTGATCGAATTCCCCTGATCCGCGTCACCGCGATGCCAACCGACACCAATCCTTATGGCGGGGTGTTCGGTGGATGGCTGATGAGCCAGATGGCGCTTGCCGCTGGCAGCCTCGCGTCGCGCACCGCCAAGGGCAAATGCGTTGTGGTCGCGGCCGGCGACCTTGCCTTTACGGGCGCCCCAACCGTCGGCGATGAAATTTCGGTCTATGCCGATCTTGAGCGGCAGGGTCGAAGCAGCATGACGATTGCCGTGACCGCCGAAGCGCGCGAACGCGATGGCGAGCGCACCTTCGCCGTCGCAACCGGCAATTTTACCTTCGTCGCTCTCGACGAAAACGACCGTCCGCGCAGCGTCGCGGCAGAGGAATCGACCAATGGCTGAAACTTACGACCTCATCGTCTTGGGCTCGGGCCCCGGTGGCTATGTCGCCGCGATCCGCGCCGCGCAGCTCGGCCTGAAGACCGCGATCGTCGAACGGGAGAATCTGGGCGGCATCTGCCTCAACTGGGGCTGTATTCCGACCAAGGCACTGCTCCGTTCGGCCGAGGTCTTCCACAACATGAAGCACGCCGCCGCTTATGGCCTGAAGGCCGAAAAGATCGAGGCCGATCTGGAAGCGGTGGTCAAGCGCAGCCGCGGTGTCGCAAAGCAGCTTAACCAGGGCGTCACGCACCTGATGAAAAAGAACAAGATCACCGTCTACATGGGCAGCGGCGTTCTGACCGCGCCGGGCAAGCTGGGCGTCACCGACAAGGACGGCAAGAAGACCGATCTGGCCGCCAAGCACATCATCGTTGCAACCGGCGCCCGTGCCCGCGACCTGCCGTTCGCACCGGCAGATGGCAAGCGCATCTGGACCTATCGTCACGCCATGGTGCCGCCCGAAATGCCGAGTGAATTGCTGGTCATTGGATCGGGCGCGATCGGGATCGAGTTCGCCTCTTTCTACAATGACATGGGCGCCAAGGTGACCGTCGTCGAAATGATGGACCGGGTCGTGCCCGTCGAAGATGCCGACGTCTCCACCTTCCTCGAAAAATCGCTGACCAAGCAGGGCATGACGATCCTGACGGGCGCGGGGGTCGAAGATCTCAAGGCCGACGGCAAGGGTGTCACGGCGAAGATCAAGACCAAGGGCGGCAAGGTCGCCGAGCACAAGTTCAGCCACGCCATCGTCGCCATCGGGATCGTCCCCAATACCGAGGAAATCGGATTGGAAGCATTGGGCGTGAAGGCCGAGCGCGGGATCATCGCCGCCGACGGGATGTGCCGCACCAACGTGCCGGGCATCTGGGCAATCGGCGACGTCACGCCTGGCCCGTGGCTGGCGCACAAGGCAAGCCACGAAGGCGTCACCGCGGCCGAAGCGATTGCGCAGGCGCTCGGCAACAAGGACGTCCATCCGCACGCGCTCTACAAGAGCAATATTCCGGGCTGCACTTACTGCCATCCGCAGATCGCAAGCGTCGGCCTGACCGAGGCCAAGGCCAAGGAAGCGGGCCACAGTGTCAAGGTCGGCAACTTCCCCTTTATCGGCAACGGCAAGGCGATCGCACTGGGCGAGGCGGAAGGCTTCATCAAGACCGTGTTCGACGCCAAGACAGGCGAATTGCTCGGCGCGCACATGATCGGCGCGGAAGTCACCGAACTGATTCAGGGCTATACGATCGGCAAGCAGGCCGAACTGGTCGAAGAGGACTTCATGCAAACCGTCTTCGCGCATCCGACGCTGAGCGAAATGATGCACGAAAGCGTGCTCGGCGCGTACGGTAGGGCGATCCATATCTAGGATGGACTCAGCAGACGGTGCCGTTAGCTTCGGTGCGATGACGCACGCCACCGGAACCCATCATTTCACGCCCGATCCGCGCAACGCGGAGGTGTTGATCGACGTAAACGGCGCGCATTTCGCGCGCGACAAGGCCGTGGTCAGCGTGTTCGACAGCGGCTTCATGCTCGGCGATGGCGTGTGGGAAGGGGTACGGGTCCATCGCGGCAAGATCGCCTTCCTCGACCGCCACCTCGATCGCCTTTGGCGCGGCGCCAAGGCGATCGCGATGGATATCGGAATCACGCGCGACGAAATGGTGCGGCGGCTATATTCCGTTCTCGACGCCAACGGGATGGACGGCGACGGCGTCCACATCCGGCTGATGGTGACGCGGGGTGTGCGCTCGACCCCCTATCAGGATCCGCGCGTCGTAATCAGTCCGGCGACCATCGTGATGATTCCGGAATGGAAAGAGCCGGTGCCTGAAACCGCGACGCGCCTGCTCAACCTGTTCACCGTCCACGTCCGGCGCGGTTATCCCGATGTTCAGGACCCGAAACTCAACAGCCATTCCAAGCTCAACTGCATCACCGCGTGCATCCAGGCGTCGGAGGCGGGGGCGGACGAGGCGCTGATGCTCGACCCGCACGGCTTCGTCGCGACCTGTAATTCGACCCATTTCTTCATCGTTCAAGACGGCCAGGTCTGGACGTCGAGCGGCGATTACTGTCTCGACGGGATCACGCGCGGACTCGTTCTTGAAATCGCGCGGGAGGCGGGTATCCCCGCGTTCGAACGAAATTTCTCGCTGACTGACGTTTATGGCGCCGACGAGGCGTTTACGACCGGCACCTTTGCCGGGGTCGCACCGGTCGGCCGGATCGACGGGCGCGTTATCTCCACCGTGCGCGGCCCGATGGTCGAGCGGTTGCAGCAGCTCTACCTCGCGCGCCTCGACCGCGATGTTACGGCAGCAACACGGGGATGACACTGCGCATCGCAATGTGGTCGGGGCCGCGCAATCTGTCGACCGCGATGATGCGAAGCTTCGGTAGCCGCGCCGACACGATCGTAAGCGATGAGCCTTTCTACGGCGCTTACCTGCGCGACACTGGCGACGCGCAGCCGATGGCGGACGAGGTGATTGCGTCAATGAATTGCGACTGGTCCTCTGTCGCCGAAACGCTGACCGGCCCGGCCCCGGGCGATCCGCCGATCTGGTACCAAAAGCATATGGCTCATCACATGGTCGGGCCGCTGGCCTATGACGACCTTCCCGGCCTGTCCCACGCCTTCCTGATCCGGGATCCTGAGCGGGTGGTCGCCAGCTATTGGGCCAAGCGCGTCGCGGTTCGCCCTGAGCATCTCGGCACCGCGCGGCAGGTCGAATATTTTGATCGCGAGGCCGACCGCCTCGGTCATGCGCCGCCGGTGATCGACAGCGCCGACGTGCTCCGCGATCCGGCTGGCACGCTGGACCTGCTTTGCGCTGCGCTTGGGATCTCTTTCAATCCGAAAATGTTGGAATGGGCGCCCGGCTTTCGCGACAGCGACGGCATCTGGGCGCCGCATTGGTATGATGCTGTTGCGAATTCAACCGGTTTCGGTGCGCCTGACGAACGCCCGATCCTCCTCGATCCCGACGCGCAGGGTGTCGCCGATGCCTGCCGTGACGATTACGACTATCTCTCCCGATTCGCCTTGAGGAACCCCGCATGAAGAACCTTCTGCTCGCCGCCGCCGCAACCCTCGCCTTGGCTGCGCCGGCCGCCGCGGAAAAAATCGTCGTGACGGCGGATCGTTACCTCGATGTCCAGACCGGTCGCTATGTCGAGCATCCTGCCATCTTCATCGGCGACGACGGCCGCATCTCCGGTATTGCCGATGCCCGGACGGTTCGCTGGGGCAGCGACGTCAAGCATATCGACATGGCCGGACGGACATTGGTGCCGGGCCTGATCGACATGCACGTCCACCTCGACAGTCCAGCCGACATTGGCGGCTATCGCGGGCTGGAATATACCGACAGTTTCTGGGGCATGACGGCGGTCAAGAACGCCCGCGACATGCTGGACGCCGGGTTTACGACCGTTCGCAATGTCGGCTCGTTCAACCGCAACGACATCGGCCTCGCCCAGGCGATTCGCGACGGTTATGCGATCGGGCCGCGGATCATCGGTGCGGGCTATGCGCTCGGTGCGACCGGCGGCCATTGTGACAGCACCTTTCTCCCGCCGAGCCTGGAAAAGGACAAGAAGGAAGAAGGCATCGGCGATAATCCGGAAGAGCTGAAATACCAGGTCCGCCGCCAGCGCAAATATGGCGCCGAAGTGATCAAGGTCTGCGCCACCGGCGGCGTCTTTTCGCGCAATACCGAGCCCGGCCAGCAGCAATTGAGCGAGGCCGAGCTTCGCGCCATCGCCGATGAAGCCCACCAATGGGGGCTGCGCGTTGCCGCCCATGCGCATGGTGCGGACGGTATCAAGGCCGCCATTCGCGCCGGCATCGATACGATAGAACATGCCAGTCTGGTCGACGCCGAGGGCATTCGACTTGCCAAGGCACGGGCCCGGCCGGTGTGGTTTTCGATGGATATCAAGAATACCGATTACACCCAGTCGGAAGGCAAGAAGAACGGCGTTCTGGAAGACAATCTTCGCAAGGACCGCGAGATTGCGCAGGCCCAGCGCGACAATTTTCGCGCCGCCCACAAGGCCGGGGTGCGGATGGTGTTCGGCTCGGACGCCGGGGTGATGCCGCATGGCCAGGTTGGCCAGCAATTTGCGGTCATGGTCCAATATGGAATGACCCCGCTCGAAGCGATCCAGGCGGCCACTCGCAACGCCGCGCAAGCGCTTGGCCGCGAAGCCGATGTCGGGATGATCGCGGTCGGCCATTATGGCGACCTCGTCGCCGTGACCGGCGACCCGACCGCCAACGTTCGCCTGCTCGAAAATCCCGATGCCGTCGTCAAGGGCGGCGCATTGATCGCGCGCGGCCGATGAGCGCACCATCGGTAGGCGATAATAACCGCACCCTCTGGATCGCGTTTGCCGCCAACATGGGGGTGGCGGTCAGCAAGTTCGTTGCCGCCGCGTTCACCGGTTCGTCGGCGATGTTGACCGAAGGTATCCACTCGGTGGTCGACAGCAGTAATCAGGTCCTGCTGGTCTGGGGCCGCAAGGCTGCGCGCAAGCCGGCCGACAAGCTGCACCCCTTCGGATATGGCCGCGAACTCTATTTCTGGAGCTTCGTCGTCGCCGTCATGGTCTTCGCGCTCGGTTCGGGCGTGTCGATTTACGAAGGCATCATCCACATCCTCGATCCGGAGCCGGCGACGAGCCCGATCTGGGCCTATAGCGTCCTGACGATCGCCTTCATCCTGGAAGGTTGGTCGACTGTCGCCGCGTTCAAGGAATTTCGCGAAGCCAAGGGCAAGCTGGGCTGGATCCGGGCGATCCGCGAATCCAAGGACCCGCCGTCGTTCATCGTCCTGCTCGAAAACGGGGCGGCGATGGCTGGGATCATCGTGGCCATGGTTGGTGTCGCGCTTGCACAGGTTACCGGCAACCCGTTTTTCGATGGCGCCGCATCCGTCGTGATCGGATCGATCCTGGGCGTCACGGCGTTCGTCCTTGCCATCGAATCCAAGCAGTTGCTGATTGGCGAAGCCGCCGACGAGGAATTGGTCGCGGGCCTGAAGGCGATGATTCAGCAGCACGTCGGGGTGACCGGTGTCGGTGACATCCTGACCATCCACAGCGCACCGGAAGCGGTGACGGCGATGGCCTCGGTCGATTTCGACGACAACATCACGGCCGGCGAAGTGGAAGCCATCGTTGCCGCCTTCGAGGCGGAAGCAAAATCGCGCTGGTCGATCGTCAAGCGCATCTACATCCGTCCGTTCAGTGGAGCGGCCGCCCTGAAAATCCCTGAACGAGGGGGCAACCCCGCCAAGCTGGCCTGACCGTCAGAATAGTATTGTGCGATATGTCGGAAATGGGCGCCCGATTGATTCGATCGTCTCGGCCCCGTTGACCTCGATGCTGATCCCCCTTATTGGGCCGCTCGTCCGGGAAGCGAGCGATTCTTCGTTCCTCCCCAAGGACAAGAGCTGAACATTGCTCAACGAGGCGAAGGCCGGTGACCGATTGGTTCGCCGGAATTCGCGCTTTTGCGTTGCGCAAAGTAACCGCCGGAATGGCTCCGGCACAGAAAGGTGAAGGCTTCATGCCGACGATTAACCAGCTGGTCCGCAAGGGCCGCGATCCGCAGAAGGCCAAGTCCAAGGTCCCTGCGATGGAACAGAACCCGCAGAAGCGTGGCGTTTGCACGCGCGTCTATACCACCACCCCGAAGAAGCCGAACTCGGCACTTCGCAAGGTTGCCAAGGTCCGCCTGACCAACCAGCGCGAAGTCATTTCGTACATTCCGGGTGAGGGCCACAACCTGCAGGAACACAGCGTCGTGCTGATCCGCGGCGGCCGTGTGCGCGACCTTCCGGGTGTGCGTTACCACGTGCTTCGCGGCGTTCTCGATACGCAGGGCGTGAAGGACCGTCGTCAGTCCCGTTCGAAGTACGGCGCCAAGCGCCCGAAATAAGCTGGTTTCGTCGGACGCACCGCGATCGAACGCGGGTGCGCCGCTCTGAAAGGATTACAATATGTCCCGTCGTCGTCGCCCAGAAAAGCGCGTCATTCTGCCGGATCCCAAGTTCGGCGATCTCATCCTGTCCAAGTTCATGAACTCGGTCATGCTCGATGGTAAGAAGTCGGTTGCCGAAGGCATCGTCTACACCGCCCTCGACAGCGTCGAAGCGCGCCTGAAGAAGGATCCGCTCGGTGTGTTCCACGAGGCGCTTGTCAACGTGAAGCCCGGCATCGAAGTGCGCAGCCGCCGCGTTGGTGGTGCGACCTATCAGGTTCCGGTCGAAGTCCGCGACGTCCGCGCCCAGGCGCTGGCCATCCGCTGGCTGATCACCGCCGCTCGTGCACGCAGCGAAAAGACCATGGCCGGCCGCTTGTCGGGTGAGCTGATGGACGCCTCGCAGAACCGCGGCAACGCGGTCAAGAAGCGCGAAGACACGCACCGCATGGCCGAAGCCAACCGCGCGTTCAGCCACTACCGCTGGTAATCTGGCGCTGGTAATTTTCGTCCCTATATTATGGGGGACCGGCGCCGCGCCGATCCCTCACTTACCTTAAGGAAGCTCCTGTCATGGCCCGCAGCCATCCGCTCGAACGCTATCGTAACAT
>JBDTMR010000044.1:0-11310 GCA_039934175.1 Sphingomicrobium sp. | reverse complement strand
GTCGACCTGACGAATTGCGATCGCGAGCCAATCCATCAATTGGGCGCAATCCAGCCGATCGGATGCCTGATCGCCGTTTCCACCGACTGGTACGTCCAGCGGGTCTCGGCAAACATCAGCCAGTTTTTCGATGCGACCCCCGACCAGTTGATCGGGACGCCCATGACCGGCCTGTTCACCGGTGACGCCATCCATGCGCTGCGCAACCGGCTCGCGCTTCTTCGTGGACAGGATGCGATCGAACGATTGTTCCGGTTCACGCTGACCGAGGGCGGTCAGCCCTTCGACGTCGCCATGCAGATGAATGACAGCCAAGTCGTCATCGAACTCGAACCATCGACCGAACATACCTATGGCGATGCGACCGGTACCGTGCGCGGGATGGTCGGGCGCCTCGACGGGGCGAGCGACCTGACCACGTTTTTCAACGAAGGCGCACGGCAAATACGCGCCTTGACCGGATTTGATCGGGTGATGGTCTATCGCTTCGACACTGACGGTTCGGGCGAAGTCGTCGCTGAAACGGCCAAGAACGGGATCGGCAGCTTCCTGGGGTTACATTATCCAGCGTCGGACATCCCCAGGCAGGCGCGCGAACTGTACAAGCGCAATCTCCTGCGCGTGATTACGGATATAGATGCGGAGCCAGTCGCGATCGTACCGGCTCTCGACGAAAACAAGCAGCCGCTTGATATGTCGCTGTCGGTCTTGCGGTCGGTATCCCCGATCCATGTCGAATATCTGCGCAACATGGGCGTGCGTGCGTCGATGTCGATCTCGATCATCGTCGAAGGCGAGTTATGGGGCTTGTTCGCCTGCCATCATTACAGTCCGCGCTGCCCCAGTTTCGAGCGTCGCTCGGTCGCCGAACTGTTCGCCCAGATGTTCGCAATGCGGATCGAAAGCCGGCTGCGCCAGCAAACGGTCGATTTCGAGCGCCGTGCTCGCGGCATTTGCGACCAGTTGCTTGGCGCCGTCGCTTCTGATGAGACGCTGCTTCGCGATCCTGAATGGTTGTCCGACATCCTGACCAGCGCAATCCCCGCCAACGGGGTGGGCGTCTGGATAAACGGTAATTATGCTTTTTCCGGGCAAACCCCGGACACCGGCGATTTCGCGCGGATCATCAAGGCGCTGCACGGCACATCCGCGGGCAAGGTCTTTGCCACTGACCGGATCGGCGACCTCGTGCCCGAAGCGGCCAGTTTCGCGTCGCGCGCGGCGGGAATGCTCTCAATCCCGATCAGTCGCAGTCCGCGCGATTATGTCGTCCTGTTCCGCGAAGAACGCGTTCGCTCGGTGCGCTGGGCAGGAGACCCGCACAAACCCGTCGAATTCGGCCCCAACGGTCCCCGCCTCACGCCGCGCCAGAGCTTCGAGGAATGGAAAGAAACGGTCGACGGCTGCTCCGAGCCGTTCTCCGCTTCCGAACTTCGCGTGGCCGAGACGATGCGCGCAACGCTGATCGAGGTCGTTCTTCGCATGTCGGACGAGGCCAGTGTCGAACGGCAGGCATCATCCGACCGGCAGGAATTGCTGATCGCCGAACTAAATCACCGGGTTCGCAATATCTTGTCGCTTATCCGGGGCCTCATTCGCCAGTCGAAACCGCCCGAGGGGTCGTCTCTCGAAGATTTCGTGATGACGATCGATCAGCGTGTCCATGCCCTAGCCCGAGCGCACAACCAGATTACTGACGATCACTGGGGGCCCGCACCGCTCAAGTCGCTGATCGATGCCGAAGCCGCCGCTTTCCTGACTACGCAGCGGTCGCGGATCTCGACGGACGGCGATAACGTCCTGCTCAACCCGCAGGCCTATTCGTCGATGGCACTCGTCATTCATGAGCTCGTCACCAACAGCGCAAAATATGGCGCGCTGAGCGACGGCGGCAAGGTCGAGACCTCGTGGTACCGCGACAATCATGGTTCGCTAGTGATCGACTGGATCGAAACGGACGGACCGGCGGTCAAGCCGCCGACGCGAAAAGGTTTTGGTACGACGATCATCGAACACAGCGTGCCCTACGATTTGGGCGGCAAAGCAGAAGTCGAGTTTGCGCCCGAGGGCTTGCGCGCCCGATTCACCATCCCCGACCGCCACGTCGCCACCCTGGTCGCGAAGGGACATCGCAAGGTGGACACACCAGTTGAAAACTCTTCGCCAGTCCCGACCCGTTCGGACCTACTTTCCGGACAACGCATCCTGCTGGTCGAAGACAGCCTGATCATCGCCCTCGACGCCGAGGATATCCTCAAACGGCTGGGTTGCGATCAGGTATGGACCGAAGGGACCGTCGCGGGTGCGGTTGCAACCATCGAGACGTCGCAACCGACGATGGCGATTCTCGATATCAACCTTGGCGACTCCACCAGCTTTGCGATTGCCGATCGACTGGATGACCTCGGCATCCGCTTCCTTTTCGCGACCGGTTATGGCGAGCAGTCGCAACTTCCGCCGCGGCACATGAGCCGGATTGTTATCCAGAAACCCTACACTCTCGAAACGATGAACCGCCGACTCCCCGAACTGCTTCATGGGGCGGTGGCGAAGTAGCTACTTTTTCAGGCTATTGTACACCGCTTCCGCGAAGGCGTCGGCGCTAATGAACGCATCCTTGATTTCATAGGGACGCGCGGGATTGGCGGCCTTGACCTGATCCAACGTCTTGCCCGCCGCCTTGGCGCTCGCAATCTTGCCGCGAACATCCCTCAGCATCGCGACATAGGAAGTCAGGTCCGCGCGGGTGGCCATCGGGCCGTGTCCCGGGATAATCCGCGTTGCATCGTCGCTAAGCGCAAGTCCCTTTTCCCCCGCGGCAATCAATCCATCAATCGTACCACCCGACGACAGGTCAATGAATGGCAGGCTCATCTTGTTGAAAAAGGTGTCGCCCATGTGAAGGACGTTGGCCTTGCGAAATCGTATCATCGAGTCGCCGTCGGTATGCGCATTGGCGACATGGATGACTTCAAGGTCATCGCCATTGAGGTGAACGGTTATCCCGTCTGCGAACGTCAAAACCGGCAGCGCTGCCTTCGGGCTTGCCGGCGACTTCTGACCGTCGCGGATCTGCTCGACCGCCATGCGCGCGCGCACGTTGTCGTGCGCAACGATGACGGTTCCAGTTTTGCCGAAATTCTCGTTCCCGCCGGTATGATCGCCATGCCAATGCGTATTAATAAGGAAAGTAACCGGGTCGCTGTCCAGCGTTTCGACAGCGGCTGCAATCTTGGCGGTCAGCGGTGCGAATTGATCGTCGATAAGAACATTGCCGTCCGCCCCATAGCTGAGGCCTATATTGCCGCCGGCGCCGAACAGCACGGCGACGCCGGGTGCGACCTTCTCAATCCGGATTTCGACCTTGGCCATGTCGCTTTGGGCGCAGGCGGGTGTTCCAAGCATCATGGCGCCGGCGAACCCGGCCAAGCTAATCGTCAATCCACGCATCGCTGGTCTCCCTGTTGTCGGGCCGCGCAACGACGCACGGCGATCATCCTTCGAAAAAATCCTTGATCCGGCTGAAGAATCCCTTGCTTGCAGGGCATTCGTCGCCGGTTTCGGTATCGCGGAATTGGGCCAAGATGGCCTTTTGTTCCTTGCTCAGCTTGGTCGGGGTCTCGACCAGGATGCGCACCGTCATGTCACCGCGACCGCGGCTGTTGAGGATGCTCATTCCCACGCCGCGCTGGCGTAGCGTTTCGCCGGATTGGATCCCGGCCGGAATGGCGATTTCGATCTTCTGACCGTCGATGCCCGGAATGGCGATCGAACCGCCCAGCGCCGCGCTGGTAAAGGTGATCGGCGCCTCGGCAATCAGGCCGGTCCCATCGCGCTGGAAGATGGCGTGGCGCTTCATGTGAACGAACAGATAAAGGTCGCCGTTCGCCGCACCGCGTAATCCGGCCTCACCCTCGCCCGCGACACGAATGCGCGTGCCTTCATCGACGCCCGCCGGAATATCGACGCTGATCTTGCGGCGCTTGATGGCGCGCCCCTCGCCCTCGCACGACGGACAAGGATCGGAGACGACTTCGCCCGCACCGCCGCAATGCGGGCAGGTCCGTTCAACGACGAAAAAGCCCTGCTGGGCGCGGACCTTGCCCGCTCCGTTGCAGGTCTTGCAGCGAGCCGGTTTTGCGTCGCCCTTCGATCCGCTGCCATGGCAGGTGTCACAGGCCGCAAGCGCTTCGATCTGAATCGATTTCTCGACCCCAGCAAACGCCTCTTCCAGCGTCAGGTCGAGGTCGTAGCGAAGGTCGCTTCCACGCGCCGCATTCTGGCGTTGACCGCGCGGGTCCATGAACTCGCCAAAGATCGACGAGAAGATGTCGGAGAACCCTTCAAACCCGGCGCCGCCGAACGGATCGGCTCCGCCGCCGCCATTCTGTTCGAACGCGGCATGGCCGAAACGATCGTAGGCAGCACGTTTCTGCGGATCCTTAAGGCATTCATAGGCCTGCGAAATGGCCTTGAACTTCGCCTCGTTTTCCTTGCAGCCGCCAGTGCGGTCGGGATGACATTCCATCGCCAGCTTGCGATAGGCGGACTTGATCGCCGCGCCATCGGCGTCGCGCGCGACACCGAGCATTTCGTAAAAATCTTCGCGGATCACAACTCGTCCCCACTCACGACAAAGGGCGCCGTCCGTCGATCGGTCGGCGCCCTTGTCATTATCCGCTTACGCTTTGTTTTCGTCGTCGACTTCGGAGAATTCGGCGTCGACCACATCTTCATCGGCAGGCTTGGCTTCGGCCTCGGCTTCTGCGCCATCGGAACCCGGCGTCGCATTTTCCGCCTGCTGCTGCTCGTACATCGCCTGGCCAAGCTTCATCGCCGATTGGGCGAGGGCATTGGTCTTTTCAGTCATCGCTTCGGGATCGCCGCCTTCGACGGCGCTCTTGGCCTCGGCCAATGCGCCCTCGATTTCGGCTTTCACCTCGGCCGTAACCTTGTCGCCATGCTCTGCCAGCTGCTTCTCGGTCGAATGAATCAGGCTTTCGGCCTGATTCTTCGCCTCGGCACCGGCGCGACGCTTCTTGTCCTCATCGGCGAACTGCTCCGCCTCGTTGACCATCTTGTCGATATCGGCGTCGCTGAGCCCGCCCGAAGCCTGGATCTTGATCTGCTGTTCCTTGCCCGTGCCCTTGTCCTTGGCATGGACGTTGACGATGCCGTTGGCATCGATGTCGAACGTGACCTCGATTTGCGGCACACCGCGTGGGGCCGGCGGAATGCCGACCAGGTCGAACTGGCCAAGCACCTTGTTGTCCGCCGCCATTTCACGTTCGCCCTGGAAAACACGAATGGTAACCGCATTCTGGTTGTCGTCGGCGGTCGAGAAGGTCTGGCTCTTCTTGGTCGGGATCGTGGTGTTGCGATCGATCAGGCGGGTGAACACGCCACCCAGCGTCTCGATGCCCAGCGACAGCGGGGTCACGTCGAGCAGCAGCACGTCCTTGACGTCGCCCTGCAGCACGCCGGCCTGGATCGCCGCGCCCATGGCGACGACTTCATCGGGATTGACGCCGGTGTGCGGCTCCTTGCCGAAGAATTCCTTCACGACTTCGCGCACCTTGGGCATGCGGGTCATACCGCCGACCAGGACGACTTCGTCGATGCCCTTGGCGTCGATCCCGGCATCCTTGAGGGCCTTGCGGCACGGCTCCAGCGTGCGCTCGATCAAATCGTTGACCAGCTTTTCAAGGTCGGCGCGGGTAATCGTCTCGACGAGGTGAAGCGGCGTGGTTGCGCCGCCTTCCATGCGTGCGGTGATGAACGGCTGGTTGATCTCGGTCGTCGCGGCCGACGACAGTTCGATCTTCGCCTTTTCTGCCGCTTCCTTCAGGCGCTGGAGCGCAAGACGGTCGGTGCGAAGGTCGATATTTTCCTTGGCCTTGAACTTGTCGGCCAGGAATTCGACGATCTTGGCGTCGAAATCTTCACCGCCAAGGAAGGTATCGCCGTTGGTCGACTTCACCTCGAACACGCCGTCGCCGATTTCCAGCACCGACACGTCGAACGTGCCGCCACCGAGATCGTAGACCGCGATGGTTTTGCCATCATTCTTGTCGAGACCATAGGCCAGTGCGGCCGCCGTCGGCTCGTTGATGATGCGCAGCACTTCGAGGCCGGCGATCTGGCCGGCGTCCTTCGTCGCCTGACGCTGGGCGTCGTTGAAATATGCCGGGACGGTGATCACCGCCTGCGTGACGGTCTCGCCGAGATAGGCCTCGGCGGTTTCCTTCATTTTCTGCAGGATGAAGGCGCTGATCTGCGACGGCGAATATTCCTTCGCGCCCGCTTCGACCCACGCGTCGCCGTTCGACCCCTTGACGATCTTGTAGGGCACCAGCTTGGTGTCCTTCTTGGTGATCGGGTCGTCGAAGCGGCGGCCGATCAGGCGCTTCACCGCGAAAATCGTATTGTCGGGGTTGGTCACCGCCTGGCGCTTCGCCGGCTGGCCGATCAGGCGCTCGCCGTCCTTGGTAAAGGCGACCACCGAAGGGGTGGTGCGCGCGCCTTCGCTATTTTCGATGACCTTGGGCGCGCCGCCTTCCATCACGGCGACGCAGCTGTTGGTCGTGCCCAGATCGATCCCGATCACTTTTGCCATAGTCTTCAGCCCTCACTTTGATTCCACCGGACACCCAAAACGCGGTGCCCAGGCGTTGATGTTTCGGAGGCGATATAGGTGGGGAGTTTCGCGCGACAAGGCCTTCAGGGCGCTAGTTGAATATGCACCATTGCGCTTTAGGACGATGATGATGGAACTCCTCGCAACCGGAAACTGGCTGGATTCGGCCCGCGCACGCCGCGTCGCGTTCGTCATGCTGCTGGTGACCGTCGCGACGCTCGCTTGGCTCGCGGCGACCTCCCATGGCACCCTGGACTGGCGCGGACGTCCGCTCGGTACCGATTTCAGCCAGGTGTACACGGCCGGGCAAATGGTCCGGGACGGGCGCGTGACCGACGTCTGGGACTGGTCGAGCCACTTTGCGGTTCAGCGCGCAGTGCACGATTTGCCGACCGTGGATGTCTATGGCTGGCACTATCCGCCGCCGTTCCTTTTATTGGCAACCGCATTGTCTTTCCTGCCCTATGTAACCGCACTCGTGGTCTGGCAGTTGGCGACGCTCGGGCCGCTTGCGGTGATGGGGCAGCGATTTCTCGGGCGCCGGGACGGCTGGCTTTTCATCGTCGGTGCGCCCGTCACCCTGATTTGCCTGGTTCACGGTCATAACGGCTTCCTGACCGCCTTGCTGCTTGGCGGCGGCTTGCTTCTTCTCAACCGACGACCGCTCTTGGCAGGACTGTTATTCGGGGCGCTAGTCTACAAGCCCCAGTTCGCGATGATCATCCCGTTGCTGTTGCTCTTTGCACGGTCATGGCGGGCCATCGCCGGGGCGGCCTTGTCCAGTATCGTCCTGATCGGCATCACCCTGATCCTGTGGGGCTGGCCTGCCTGGCAGGCCTTTTTCGACAGCCTGCCGCTGACCCGGCATATCGTCATCGAAGCCGGCGACACCGGCTGGCAAAAAATCATGTCGACCTTTTCGGCCTTGCGCGCCTGGGGCTGGGCCGTCGAGCCAGCGTATGCCGCACAAGCAATGGTCTCGGCGACCGCACTCGCTGCCGTTTGCGCGCTGGCCCTGCGCGGCAGGCCGCTGTTACGCAATGCGGCGACCTGCGCAGGCGTCCTGATCGCGACGCCTTATGTCCTAGATTACGATTTCGTCGTCCTGCTGCTCGGCGTCGGTTTCCTCTGGAAAGATGCGCAGGATCATGGCTGGCAACGCTGGGAAAAAAGCCTGCTCGGATTGGTGTGGATCGCTCCGCTGTTCGCGCGGCAATTGGCGGAGGCAACCACGATCCCGCTTGGCCTCGTCACCGCATACATTGTGCTAGCTATTTCGGTTCGGCGGGCAGGCCTGCTTACGGCATCGCCATTCCGCCGTTCACGTGCAGCGTCTGCCCCGTGACATATCCGGCTTCTTTCGAGGCAAGGTAGGCTACCGCCGCGCCGATATCCTCGCCGGTTCCCATGGCGCCGGTCGGGATTCTGGACAGAATCGCGTCCTTTTGCGCGTCGGTCAGCGCTTCGGTCATGGCCGAGGTCATGAAACCGGGCGCGACGCAATTGACGGTGATTCCGCGGCTCGCGACTTCCTGCGCGAATGCCTTCGACATGCCGATCAGGCCCGCCTTCGACGCGACATAATTGGCCTGCCCCGGATTGCCGGTAACGCCGACCACCGACGTGATCGAGACGATCCGGCCAAAGCGGGCGCGCATCATCGGTTTCATCGCCGCGCGCATCAGGCGGAAGGCGGATTCCAGGTTGACGGTGATGACATCCGCCCACTCGTCGTCCTTCATCCGCATTGCCAGATTGTCGCGCGTAATCCCGGCATTGTTGACCAGGATGTCGAGCTTGCCGAGACGATCGACTGCCGCAGGAACAAGTGCATCGACCGACGCGGCGTCGGCCAAATTGGCGGGAAGCGCGACGACCTCGTCACCGAAACCGGCAACGAAGGCATTGAGCTTGTCCTCGTTCGAGCCCGACGCCGCGACCGTCGCGCCGCGGTCGACCAGCGCGTTGACGATGGCGCTGCCCAGACCGCCACTGGCGCCAGTGACGAGCGCGGTCATTCCTTCAAGGTCGAACATCAGGCGAGCTCCTTCGCAATGGCTTCGATATCTTCGATCGTGACAACACTGGTCACCTTGCTATCCGGGACAATGCGCTTGACCATCGGACCGAGCACCTTGCCGCCCAGTTCGACGAATTCATCGACGCCCTCGGCGGCCATGTTGGCGATGCTCTCGCGCCAGCGAACCATGCCGGTCACCTGCTCGACCAATTGGTCGCGGATGGTGGCAGGATTGGCGGCGGGCGCGGCGGTGACATTGGCGTAAAGCGCAACTGCGGGGGCACCAATATCGACCTTGCCCAGCGCCTCGGCCATCGCATCGGCGGCGGGCTGCATCAGCGAACAATGGAAAGGCGCCGACACCGGCAACGCAATCGCGCGCTTTGCGCCCATTTCCTTGGCCAGCGCAATCGCGCGGTCAATCGCGCCCTTGTGACCCGACAATACGACCTGCGACGGGTCATTGTCGTTGGCGATGTCGCACACCTCGCCTTCGGCCGCGGTCGCCGCAATCCGCTTGGCTAGATCGAGATCGGCACCCAGCAAGGCGGCCATCGCCCCTTCTCCCACCGGCACCGCGCGCTGCATCGCCTGACCGCGCAGCTTAAGCAATCTTGCGGTTGTCGACAGATCGAACGATCCCGCCGCCGCTAACGCCGAATATTCGCCAAGGCTGTGCCCGGCAACATAATGCGCGACTTTTTCCAAGTCGACACTGCCGTCGCGGGTCAGCGCGCGGAACACTGCCATGGCATGGGCCATGATCGCCGGCTGGGCATTTTCGGTCAGCCTGAGATCCTCGTCCGGCCCGTCAGTCATCAGCCGGTACAGATTCTGACCCAACGCCTCGTCGACTTCGCCGAACACATCGCGCGCCGCACGGCTGGCGTCGGCCAGGGCCTTACCCATGCCGACAGACTGGCTGCCTTGGCCCGGAAACAGGAATGCGCGCATTGAACTCCCCTCATTTGCTGCGCGGCGGTTAAGCCGCGAACCAGCGATTGCCAACCCCGCCCATTGCTGCAAAGTCGTCGACATGACCGACGAACCGCTCCCGCCGCCAATTCCGCCAAGTCAGCGGCTCAATCGTTTCATGAGCCTTGCCATGGTTGTCGGCACCGTCATCGGATCGGGCATTTACCTGTTGCCTGCGACGCTCGCGAAATATGGACCGAATATTGTCTTCGCGTTCCTGGTCACCATTGGCGGGACGATGTGCCTGGCGCTAACATTCGCCAAACTGGCCGCTCGCATGCCTGGCGGTCCCTTCGCTTACGTCGGCAAGGCATTCGGCGATCTGCCCGCCGCGATTACCTTGTGGAGCTATCTTGTTTCTCAATGGACCGGAGTCGCCGCCGTCGCGCTTGCCGTCGGCGGAGCGCTCGGCTTTGTCGTCCCGGCGCTTGGCAGCGGTGTCGGTCTCGTCATTACCGCACTGGTTGTCATTTCGGTTCTTTTCGTAATCAACGCGAGTGGGGTTCGTTCTGCCGGCAATGTTCAGCTCGTCACGACGTTGATCAAGATCGTCCCTCTGCTTGCCGCCATTCTGCTTGTCCTTGGCCGTTTCGCAGGCGGAACACCGCTCGAGCCGCTTGCGCCCACCCCTGTCACCCTCACCGGAATCGCAGCGGCGGCGGCATTGATGCTTTTCTCCCTGACAGGGTTCGAGGCTGCGACCGTCACCGCCAACGTTACCGAAGATTCGACGCAGACGGTCCCGCGCGCGACGATCATCGGAACCGGATTTACCGGCCTCGTATACCTTGCCTCCACACTCGCCGTCCTATGGCTGTTGCCGAGCGCGGTTGCCGGGCAGTCGAGCGCACCGTTTGCCGATGCAACCGCTCCGTTGCTCGGATCGGTCGCAGGGGCTTTCGTCGCCGCAATCGCCGCAATCAGCGCTTTCGGCACTTGTAATGCCCTCGTCCTGCTGTCGGGCGAAGTGGCGCGATCGATTGCAGCGGCGGGTGACCTGCCGCCGTTCTTTGCGCGCACCAACCGCTCGGGGGTCCCGGTCGGCGCACTCGCGATCGGTTGCAGTATTGCCGCATTGCTCGTTCTCGCAAGCAATTCAGAAAGCTTCGTCCCGCTCTATGTCTTCATCACCCTGCTATCCGCGGTGGCCAGCCTGATTCTTTATGCTGCCTGCGCCGCCGCCGCGCTAAGACTTCGCGTCGGCAGCGCCATCCTCGCACTGCTCGCACTGACATATTCGGTCGCGATGTTTGTTGGCGCGGGTTGGGAAGCCACCAAATGGGGACTGGTTCTCGCCGCCCTTGCAATCCCGATACGCTTGATCAGCCGCCGGTTCTGGCCGACCAATGCAACGGCGCCACGGCAAGCCGGGCCTCCGGAATAAATCTTCGCAATTTTTCGGCAAAACTGCGCAGGCAAACTTCGCTCCGCCCCAGCGGCCCTGGGCGATAATGCTCGGTCTCCATGCCTTGCTGGACGCGGCTGATCAGCACCGTATCTTCCTCGTTGACGCGCCGGTTGATCCGCCAGTTGAGATAACGCGCGGCACGCATTTCCTTGCGTGCGTCAGGCAAGGCATAGCTGATTTCACGGATCACGCTGGTCGTCGGTCCGGTCGGAATCCACTGCATGAAATCGACCTGGTCGGGATAGATGTCGAACGCGACGCACGGGAACA
>JBDTMR010000043.1:0-11679 GCA_039934175.1 Sphingomicrobium sp. | reverse complement strand
TCGTAAGCTTGGGAAGCTTCTGCTCTACCATTGAGCTACACCCGCCCGTCGGCGCCGAACGCGATTGGCACGGGCCTTGGTTAAAATCAATTCACCAAAAGGAAACGGCGCCGCTCCCGAAGGAACGACGCCGCAATCCTTGTTTCGATCGAGGTCGCTTAAAACTCGATGCTCACCGTGCCCGAGATGGTGCGCGGAGCGCCGATCTGGACGAATGGGATGCCGTAGGTGCCGCCTTCGTTATAGAAGCCCGACGAACTGACCGGCTGTGCACCGAAGCCGCCGAAGCCGCCCGCATACACCGTATCGAACAGGTTGTAGACATTGAGAGCGATGTAGCTCTTCTCGAGGCCCTTAAACATCCGCAGGTTGAAGCGGGCGTCGAGGTTGACGAGCCAGTAAGCCGGTGTCTTGTTCGGGTAGACTTCGACGACCTGGTTACCCGGCGTTGGTGCCGTGAGATCGCCGTCGAAGACAGGCTGGTTGTTGTCGTAAACATAACGCGGACCGGTCCGCTTGGCGGTGAAACCGAAGTCGAAGTCGCCAAGACGCGTCATCGCCGAGAGGCCGTACATATATTTCGGCGAGCCCGCTTCCTGCTTCCCAGCGGTGAAAGCGCAGTTGCGGATACCGATGAAGGACGTCGGGTCAACCGTATCGCAGTCGACAAGACCGTCGTTCTGAAGCGCTAGATTGTCCTTGATCTTCGACTTCTTCCACGAACCGAACGCATACAACGTCAATTCCCTGATCGGTGCCCAGGCGACCGAGCCATCCACGCCCCACTTGTCGACGGTGCCGAGGTTACGGAACACGCTCTGATTTTGGACGGGATCGTACGTCGATGACAGACGATTGAGGAAGTGGGTATGCCAAGCGGTGATCTGCGCTTGAATCTTCGAGCTGCGATAGCGGAAGCCGGCATCGATCGTCTCAGTGATTTCCGGCTTTGGCTTCGACCGTGCATCGCTGGTCGGGTAGAAGAACGATTCATAGAGCGCGTCGGTGCCCGGGACCGAGAGGCCCTTGGCGTAGCTCGCGGTCGCCGACAGTTGCGGCGTGATGTCGTACACCAGGCCGAGATTCGGGAGCAGCTTGTTGTACTTCAGGATGCGCTGCTGCGGCGGGGAGTACGTCGGGTTCAGATTGCCGATCGTCGTGTCGACGGCGTCATTCTGCCCCGAACATTCAACAAATCCGTTCGATGACGACGTAAAGCAGAAGTTCTCAAGATCGCGTTTGAAAAACGGCAGGCGCGCGCCGAGGTTTACCGTCAAACGATCATCGAAGAACGAACCGGTATACTCGCCCGAAACCTGGTGCAGGATCGCGTAGGACTGGCGATCACGCTTCTGAATGACCGTGCCGTTCACGTCGGTAAGAGGATCGTTGACCGCGAAAACATCGGTCGGCTCGCCATTGCCCGCAAGCGGAATGGTCTGACCGGTCTGGCGATGGTTGGCGTGATCGAGGGTGTAGGTCAGGCGGACGATATTGTCGTCGTTGAACTTGTACCGCAGGCCGGCAATCAAACCATAACGCTTCGTGCGTGTCTGGCTCGGTGCTAGGACGCGGACTTGATCGAGAAGATCGCCGTCGCCATTGAGGTCGACGCCACCGAAATAGGGGCTTCCGCCAAAGTAGCCCGGGACACAAGTGACGGTAGCACTGTTCGCACTGGTCGAGCAGTTTGCACGACCGCCGCTCGGATTGGCGTCATAGCCATATTCGCGAGCCGTCGTCGTTCCGCCGCCATTTGCTTTGACATATTGGAAGCTGGGATCGACCGTCAGCGTCAACTGATCGGTAAGGGTGAAGCGGCTGGCAATACGAATGTTGCCGGTGTTCGACGGGTTGTAGCGACGGTCGAATTCCGACCCACAGTTGTTGGGCGAGTCGATGCCTCCGCCTGCTGGCACATCGACGATACACGGATAGCCGCCGCCGTTGACCTCAGGAAGATTATACTCCCGGTCATCGCGACTCTGCGGGAAACCGTTCGGGACGGCGAGGTCGTTGCGCAAAGGAACCGAACCGAAGAAGTTGTTGCGGTTCTGGTTGTAGTTACCGGCGATTGAGAAGAAGTCGCCGTTGGTGCCGAGCGGCTGATAGATTTTGACGTTATACTGCTGCTTGTCGACCTTGCCGTAATTGTTGAACGGATTGTCGTTCTTCGCTGTCGAAGCGGTAAAGAATGCGCGCGTGCCCCACGGACCGACTTCGCCGGTATCGAACGAGGCGAAGATGCGGCGGAAATCAAACTGTCCGAGCGAGAAGACGACGCGGCCACCGAGTTCCTTATGAGGGTCACGCGTACGGTAATTGACGGTTCCGCCAGCTGCTGCTGCCGTCGGTGAGTCGACGTCGGTCGTGCCGAGGTTGACGTTGACCTGCTCGATCAGTTCGGGATCGAGCTGTTGGTTCGAGTAAATAGCATAGTTGCCAGAATCGTTCAGCGGAACGCCATCGAAAGTCAGGCTGATGCGATCTCCCGCGAAGCCGCGAATGTTGAGCGTTCCGCCCGACGAACCATAAGCATCGTTATTCTGGAAGCTGACGCCCGGAACGATGTTGATTGTGTCGAGGATGGTCTGACCCGGGTTCGAGCGCGAGATGATTTCCTGCGTCAGGACTGCCTTCGGCTTCGCCGTATCCGGCGTCTGAACGCCGCCGACGTCCTGGGTACGGGTGCCGGTGATGATGATGGCTTCTTCTTCGAAGTCCTGCGAACCGGTCGACTGAGCAAAAGCAGCGGTCGGGCAGATAGCCGCCGCCGAACAGAGAAGAATGAGTTTTTTCACTGGTAAACCCCCCACGGGTGAGCATCGTTGATGACTGGGCGAATCGTGCAGACCGGCTATAGCCGGAATGCGACGGTTAAATGACGCTACCTTGCGGCAACGGCATCAATTTTTCAGAGTGTTGTTGGAAGGACACGCGAATCCGTGCCACCCCCCCCGACTCGGGCGGCCCTAGAGCAAAATTTCGCGCTGATTACAAGTCTGTCAGTAACGCTCGTCGAGGCGTTTGCCGATGGCGACCATCAGGTAGATGACGGGCGGCACCAGGACGATCGAGAGGACCACCTTGGCGAGCATCTGGCCCATCAGCAATTCGGCGATCGGGAAGACGCCGTAAAAGGCGATGCTGATGAACAGCAAGGTGTCGACGATCTGGCTGAGCACGCTTGCCACCGCCGAGCGGAACCACAGCAGGCTGGAGCCTTCCCGGCCCTTCAGCTTCGAAAAGATGGTGACGTTAAGGAAGGTCGAGATGCCGTAAGCGATAATCCCGCCGAGCCAGATGCGCGGCGTCGATCCCATGATCGTCTCGAACGCGCCGAGACGGGCCGGATCCATTTCTTTCGCGGCGGGGACCGCAAGCACCAGAATCGTCAGCGCGAGGCTGACCAGCAACGGCACGAATCCCCAGAGAACGAGGCGGTTGGCTGTGGCGCGGCCATGCAATTCCGCAACCGCGCTGGATGTGACGACCAACAGCAGGAAAGCGAAAATTCCTGCCTCGACCGCGAGCGGGCCCAATGCGACCTGCTTGTTGCCAAGGACCCCGGCGATGCAGACCATGCCGCCGTAGAAGATAGCGAAGGCGAAAAGGGAAGGGCGGATCGCCATGCCGGCGCTGGGGGTCTCGTTGCTCATGGGTGCGAAGGCCTAATTCATTCGCGCGCGCTCGCAAGCCTTTTGTTGACCGTTTCATGACGCACAGCTAGCGCGCGCAGCCGTGACCGAACCCGTGTTTGATATCGTCGCCATCGGCGATGCGATCGTCGATGTCATTGCGACATGTGACGACGCATTCCTGAAGGAGCACGACCTTCCGAAAGGATCGATGCAGCTGCTCGATCCGGCGACGGCGACGCGGCTCTATGCGGCGATGGGAAGTGCCCAGGAGACGTCGGGCGGGTCGGCCGCCAATTCGATGGCCGGGATTGCTGCCATGGGCGGGCGCGCAGCATTCGTCGGTCAGATCGCTGACGATCAGCTCGGCAATATCTTCCGCCATGACATGAAGGCATTGGGCGTGACGTTCGATACGCCCGCGCTTGCGAAGGACCATCCCCAGCCGACCGGTCGCTGCCTTATCCTGGTGACACCGGATGCGCAGCGCACGATGAACACCTGTCCGGGCGCAAGCCACGAACTGCTGCCCGAGACGATTTCGGAATCGCTGATCGCGAGCGCCGCGATCCTCTATCTGGAAGGCTATTTGTGGGGCCCGGAACGCCCGCGCCAGGCGATGTTTCGCGCGATCGATATCGCCCGCGCGGCCGGACGGGAGATTGCGTTCACGCTGTCGGAAAGCGTCTGTATCGCCGGGCGGCGGGACGGTTTCACCCAGATGATCGCGGATGGCGGGATCGACCTGCTGTTCGCCAATGAAGATGAAATCCTGCAACTGACTGGCGCGCAGTCGCTGGGCAGCGCGATGGCGACTCTATCAGACAAAGTACCGACCCTGGTCGTCACTCGCGGTGCCCATGGCGCGCTGGCATTTTCGCATGGTGAAGGCGTCGAGATTCCCGCCGTTCAAGTCACCAAGGTCGTCGATACGACCGGTGCGGGCGATCTGTTCGCGGGCGGCTTCCTCGCGGCGCGGGCGCGGGGTCACGATCTTGCCAAATGCCTCGAGACCGGATCGATTGCAGCAGCCGAAATTATCTCGCACTTTGGCGCGCGGCCCGAAGCAGATTTAGAGGAACTGGTAAGCCTGTGACCGCCATCCGGAAACTCGCGGTCTATTGCGGCAGCGCCGATGGCGCCGATCCGATATTTGCCGATGCAGCGCGCGATCTTGCCCAGGCCATGGCCGCCGCCGGGATCGACCTGGTCTATGGGGGCGGCAAATTGGGCCTGATGGGCGTGATGGCCGACACCGTCCTTGCGGCGGGCGGCAAGGTTTATGGCGTGATCCCGCAAGCTTTGGTCGACAAGGAAGTCGCGCACCGCGGCCTGACCGAGCTTCATACCGTCGACACGATGCATGAGCGCAAGGCCAAGTTCACTGAACTCGCCGACGGCTTCGTCTGCCTTCCGGGCGGGATCGGAACGCTCGACGAATTGTTTGAGGCCTGGACGTGGAATGCGCTGGGCTATCACGCCAAGCCGTTCTGCCTGGTCAATGTGAAGCAATTCTGGTCGCCGCTCGGCGACTTCATGGACCATGTCCGTGACAGCGGGTTTTTGAGCCACGCCCGGCGCGGCCAGTTGATGATTGCGCGCGATTCCGCCGAAGCGATCAAAATGCTGGAAAATGCAGCGTTGAACGCTAACCAAGGTATGGTCTGGTAAATCGCCCGGGGGAGGGGCGTCCCTTATGAATCACGTCCTTCTGGGCCTGCTTGGCATTGCCGCCATCCTTGCCATCGCCTTCGTATTTTCATCGAACCGCCGCGCCATTCGCCTGCGCGTGGTCGGTGCGGCCTTTGCGCTTCAGGCGCTGATCGCCTTCCTCGTCCTGCGCACCACGGGCGGACGCGCCGTGATCCAGGGAATGTCGGAAGGCGTTGCCGCCTTGCTCGGCTATGCCGGCAAGGGCACCGAATTCCTGTTCGGCCCGACGGCCAGCAACCCGCTCGCCAACACATTCGCGATTGCGGCACTGCCGGTCATCATTTTCTTCGCCGCGTTGGTGTCGATTCTTTATTACCTCGGCATCATGCAGCGCGTCGTGCGATGGGTCGGCGGCGCGATCGGCTGGGTAACGGGGGTCAGCCGGGTCGAAAGTCTGGGTGCGGCGGCGAACATCTTCGTCGGCCAATCGGAAAGCCCGTTGGTCGTGCGCCCCTATCTCCCCGCGCTCAGCCCGAGCCATCTGTTCACCCTGATGTGCGTTGGCATGGCCGGTGTCGCCGGAACGATCCTTGCAGCGTATGCAAGTCTGCTGGGCGAGGCCTATCTGCCTTACCTGCTGGCCGCCGCATTCATGTCGGCACCGGGCGGGATCCTGATGGCCAAGATGATCATGCCGGACGATGTTGCGCCCAAGGACGAGCTTCCACTCGATGGCGGTGAGACCCCGGTCGCGCTCGAAGACGAGATCGAGATCCACGGTTTCGAGGATGGCGAACAGCCCGCCAACATCATAATGGCGGCCGGACAGGGCGCTCAAACCGGCGTGAAGCTGGCGGTCGCGGTCGGTGCGATGGTGCTGGCGTTCGTCGCGCTCGTCGCTCTCGCTAACGGAATCCTTGGGGGTATTGGCGGCTGGTTTGGCCATCCAGAACTCAGTTTCCAAGGCATCATCGGCACCCTGTTTGCGCCGGTAATGTATTTGATCGGCGTGCCGTGGACCGAAGCGGGCACGGCCGGCGGATTGTTCGGCACCAAGATCGTGCTCAACGAATTTGTCGCCTTCATCGACCTCGGCAATGCGCAGGGCGCGGCAGCGGCACTTAGCGACCGGAGCCGGGCGATCGTGATCTTCGCACTTTGCGGGTTCGCCAACTTCAGCTCGATCGCGATCCAACTAGCGGTGGTCGGCAATTTGGCGCCAAACCAGCGGCCGGTGATTGCGCGGCTTGGTCTCAAGGCGTTGCTAGCGGGATCGCTGGCGAACCTGATGAGCGCAGCTTTGGCCGGGCTGATGCTTCCCTGAGCCGTCGCCCATTGCGTAAGCGGGGCGAAGCGAGCGTCGCAACGCCGAGAGACGACGAAGTCCGGCCAGCCTCGCAGGGCGAGGACTGATCACGGGATTTACGCCCGTGACGGCCATTATCGATTGTTCTAAAGGACATGCATGTCGACCAACACCATCACCAGCGACAGCGTCGCTTCCGTTTCGCTGCACGACGCCGACCGCGACCCGCAGGCCTTCGCCGATGAGCTGGGCCACAGCTTTGTCGATTACGGTTTTGCGATCGTTCGCGATCATGGCGTCCCGCAGGACCTGATCGACCGCGCCGAGGAAATGTCGAAGCGCTTTTTCGCGCTGCCCGACGAAATGAAGCGGAAATATCTGATCCCCGGCAGCGGCGGCGCGCGCGGCTACACCGCGTTCGGGGTGGAAACCGCGAAGGGTGCCAAGGCGCACGACCTCAAGGAATTCTGGCACGTGGGCCGCGACCTGCCCGAGGGGCACAAATTCCGTGCCACGATGGGCGACAACGTCTGGCCCGAAGAGGTGCCGGGCTTTCGCGAGGTTTTTCAGGCGCTTTATGCGGAATTCGACAAGGCGGGCCTGAAAATCCTTCGCGCGGTGGCTCGCTTCCTGAAGATCGACGAGGATTATTTCACCGACACCGTCCGTGACGGCAACAGCGTCATGCGCCTGCTGCATTACCCGCCGCAGCCCGAACCGACCGGCGAGCATATTCGTGCCGGTGCGCATGAGGACATCAACACGATCACGCTGCTGCTGGGCGCGGAAGAAGCAGGCCTGCAGCTGAAGACCAAGGACGGACGCTGGCTGGATGTCAGCCCGAAGCCGGGCGAATTGGTCATCAACATCGGCGACATGCTGCAGCGGCTGACCAACGGCTATCTACGTTCGACCAGTCACCGCGTGATCAACCCCGCACCTGACCGCGCATCGAACGCGCGTTATTCGATGCCCTTCTTCCTCCATTTTCGGTCGGACTTTCTGATCGAGGCGCTGCCCTCGACCGTCCCGGCGGGCGAGGAACCTAAGTGGCCGCCGATCACGGCGGACGATTATCTCCAGGAGCGGTTGCGCGAGATCAAATTGAAATGACCGACGACGAATACGTTTATGACGATGCGTCGGGCGAATGGATGCCAGCGTCAGAGCTGGCTCAGAAACAAGCTGCCGCCGCCACGGTCGAAGTCCGCGATTCGGTCGGCAACCTGCTCGCTGACGGTGACCAGGTGACGCTGATCAAGGATCTGGACGTCAAGGGCGCGGGGCAAACGCTGAAGCGCGGGACGTTGATCCCGTCGATCCGGCTGACCGGCGACGCGCAGGAAATCGACTGCAAATACCCCGGCATCAAAGGCCTCGTCCTGCGCGCCGAGTTTGTTCGCAAGCGCTAGCCAATTTGGGTTGGCGATCGCGGCTGGCCCGACCAGATTGAGCCTAGCTGCTCGTCACGCTGAGCTCGGCAAGGACCGCCGCGAGGTCTTCACTACTGAACGGCTTGCGCAGGACACGGCTGTTCGGCCCGCTCAACGAGTCCAGCGCGGCACTGTCCGAATATCCGCTGACGAACACGATCCGCTGTTCCGGAATGCGCTTGCGCAAGGCCGCCGCCAGATCCGCACCATTCATCTCCGGCATCATGAAATCGAGAATGACGACCGACGCCTTCTCGAGATCGGGATCCGCAAGTGCATCTGACGGGCTTGCGAAACTGCGCACTGTATAGCCCTGATACTCTAGCATATCGGCCATGATGATACGGACATCGTCATCGTCGTCGACCAACACGATCAGTCCCTGACGATCATTGGTCTTGAGCAAGCTCGGCGGCCCGCTGCCATGACGATATTCGGCCTTCTTCGACCCAGTGGCCGAACAAGGCAGGAAAATATGGACGATCGTTCCTTCGCCCTGCGTCGATTCGAGTTGAAGAACGCCGCCCGATTGTCGTGCAAAGCCAAACGCCATGCTGAGTCCCAATCCGGTTCCCTTGCCGACTTCCTTAGTGGTGAAGAACGGATCGAGAGCCTTGCTTGCGACTTCCGGAGACATGCCGGTGCCATCGTCGCTGATCGAAATCCGGACATGGGGTTCCGGTCCGAGGGCTGCAGGAGACTCCGTCCCCCGAACGATGCTTGTGGAAATCCGGATTTCGCCGCCCTTGGGCATCGCGTCGCGCGCGTTGATGCACAGATTGAGGATGGCGAGTTCGAGCTGGTTCGCTTCGGTCAGGACGGTGCAGGCATCGTCATCAAGGTCGAGCCGCAAGCGGACCTGCTTGCCGACACTTTGTTCGATGAGGTCCGTCATATCCGCGATTACGTGATTGACGTGAACTTGCTGTTTTTCGAGCTGCCCGACCCGCGCAAACACCAGGAGTTGACGCGCCAGCTTCGCGCCGCGCTCGACCGCTTTGGCGGCGTTGGCAGTCCATCGCGCAATCGATTCCCGCTTGTCGAGATTGCGCGCGATCAGCTCGAGGTTTCCGGAAATCGCCTGCAATAGATTGTTGAAATCGTGGGCAATCCCGCCCGTCAATTGACCGATGGCATCGATCTTCTTGACCTGCACCAGGGCTTCCTCCGCCTTCAGTCGTTCGCGGATTTCCAGTTCTAGCCGGCCGACAGCAAGGTCGCGCTCCATCACCATTGCGGACAATCGGCTGTTCGCAGCCTGAAGGTCGCTTGGCGAAGGAATGACAAGCGCCTGCGGCAATATCCGCCATAGGATGATTGCGGTCGGGACCGATGCCGCGGCAGTGATTGCTTTGATGACTCCTTCAAGGCCGTAATTGCCGTGCCACAAATTCCACGCGGCGATGACATGGGTCAAGCCGCAGGCAAGAATGAAGATCGCGAACAGCCAGAATAGCGCACCGAATTCGATATCCTTGCGCTTCCGAACGAAGCGGATCAGCGCGAACGGAATGGAAAAATAGGCAAGCGCGATCAGGACATCCGACACCAGGTGAGTCAGGATGAGATCCGCGCGCCACAACAGGCAGTAACCGTGCGGCGCATATTGGCTGGACCAGAAACTATCGATCGCTTGATGCATGACTTTTTAAGCCTTTGGACCCGATGGGAAGTTTCGACGCAATTCCACCTAGCGTGCCCCGGCTGAGGGGCAAGCGAGGATTGCAATCATGTCTCTTTGTCCCGCCAGACGAGGCGGTGAAATTCCTAGCCCGAATCTGCGAGATTCGCCGGGCCGAAACCGTGCGGGATAAGATTGTGGATGTGAAGGCGCTCGAACTTGGTGCCATCGCCCGACGCGGCCAAAATCTCGATATCGGTGCCGCTCAGGTGCGCCGCTTCCAGGAGGGCCTGGCGGCAACCGCCGCACGGCGTGCAGACGCTGTCGCCGGAAAGCACTGTGCCCGATCCGTCACCACCCGCGACCGCGATGCGCTTGACGTTGGCAAGACCGAAGGTGTGCTGCGCGGCGGTCAGCGCGCTTTGTTCGGCGCATAGCCCGAGCCGGTAGCAGGCGTTTTCCAAATTGGCGCCCGTGACGATTTCTCCAGCCACGCTTTCGATCGCGCAACCGACGGAGAAACGGGAATAAGGCGCGTAGGCCTTGAGGGCGGCGGCGCGCGCGGCGGCGATGAGGTCCTGCTCGGTCATGGTCATGCAATGTGGCGCGGGCTAAGCGTTCGGGCAATCACCGAATCGGAGTTTGTGATGCGTCGCTGGATTTCGCTGTCATTCGCCTTGCCGCTGGCCGCCTGTGCGACCGTATCCACGCCGCCGTCAACTCCGCCGATTGCGGCGCCGGTCGAGGTGCAGGTACTGGCCTTCAATGATTTTCACGGCAATCTGGAGACCCCCGCACCGGTCGAGGTGATCGAGGCGGATGGCCGCAAGGTCAAGATCACCACCGGAGGCGCGGTCCATCTGTCCGCAGTGCTCGCCAAATTGCGGGCGGGGCAGGCGAACAGCGTGACGGTTTCGGCCGGCGACACGATCGGCGCCAGTCCGTTGACGTCGGCGCTGTTTCTCGACGAGCCGACGATCACCGCGATGAACATGCTGGGCCTGGAGTTCAACGCGGTCGGCAATCACGAATTCGACAAGGGCGTGCCCGAGCTGACGCGGATGCAGTCCGGCGGATGCATCCAGCACACCCGGCGGATGCCATGCGCGGTCGAGCCGTTCGCCGGCGGAAAGTTCCGTTACCTCGCCGCCAATGTCATCAAGCCTGACGGAACCACCGTTTTCCCGGCGACCGCAATCAAGACATTCCAGACGTCGGCGGGTCAGATCAGAATTGGCTTCATCGGAATGACTCTCAAGGACACCGGACATCTGGTCACGCCATCGGGGGTGAAAGGCCTGACCTTTGCCGATGAAGCCGCGACCGCCAATGCGCTGGTGCCGGCGCTGACGGCGCAAGGGGCCGATGCGATCATCTTGTTGATGCACCAGGGTGGTCGAACCGGTGCGTTCACGCGAGGCAACGGATGCGACGATTTTTACGGCGAGATTAAGCCGATCGTCGCGAAACTCGACCCTGCCATCCAGACCATCGTCAGCGGGCACACGCACTGGGCCTATGTCTGCAAGGACGGGGCAGGGGATACCAGGCCAGGCCAGTTGCTCACCAGCGCAGGCAAGAACGGCTATTTCGTCACCGACATCCGGCTGAGCTTCGACCCGGCGACCAAGCGCCTGATCGGCCAGCGCGCGGTCAACGACTTGGTTGGTACAGGCGAACATGGCACGGATGCCGCGATGGCCGCCCATGTCGGCAAATATGTCGCCGCGGCCGCGCCGCTTGCCAATCGCGCGGTCGGAACGTTGAGCGAAACGGCATTACGCAGCGATGTCGATTTCGAGAGTCCTGCGGCCGATCTGATTGCCGATTCGATGCTTGCCGCAACCCGCGCAAGGGAGAAGGGCGCCGCGCAGATCGCGCTGGTCAATGCGACCGGCGTCCGCGTCAACCTGCCCGGTGGGCCGGTCCGTTACAGGGACGCTTTCTCGATGATGCCGTTCGGCAATAACCTGCTGGTGCTGACCTTGAGCGGAGCGGAATTGAAGTCGGTGCTGGAGCAGCAATATG
>JBDTMR010000042.1:0-11699 GCA_039934175.1 Sphingomicrobium sp. | reverse complement strand
GCGCCATGGGCAAGAAGATCCAGGCCGAAATGGATGCGCAGCGCTCGCGTTTCGTCTCCGGTGCCGGGGAGCGCGGCATTCCAGAGCGCAAGGCGAACGAATTGTTCGACTTGATCGACAAGTTTGCGGGCTACGGTTTCAACAAGAGTCACGCCGCGGCCTATGCGTTGGTCGCCTATCATACGGCCTGGCTCAAAGCCCATTATCCGGCCGAGTTCTTCGCGGCGTCGATGAGCTTCGATATGCATCAGACCGATAAGCTTGCCTTGTTCGTCGAGGATATCCGGCGCAGCGGTCTCTCCTGCCTGGCACCCGACGTCAACGCGTCCGATGCCGCCTTCAGCGTCGAGGAACATGAAGGTGGATTGGCCGTGCGTTACGCGCTCGGCGCGCTGAAAGGCGTCGGCGAAAAAGCGATGGAATTTCTCGTCAATGAGCGCAAGTCGGCGGGACCATTCGCCAGCCTGGAAGATTTCGCCAACCGCATCGATCCCAAATTGCTAAACCGGCGACAGGTCGAGAGCCTGGCCGCTGCCGGCGGTTTCGATGCGATCAATCCGGACCGCGCGACCGTGCATGCCGCTACCGAAACGATCCTTGCCCATGCCGCTTCGGCGCACGAACAGCGCACCAGCGGCCAGCACGGCCTGTTCGGCGGAAGAGGAGAGGAAACGAATATCCCGCCGATCCGGCTTCCAACCGATGCAATTTGGACCATTGCGGAACGGATGGCGGCGGAACGCGACGCCTTTGGTTTCTATTTCTCGGCACATCCGGTCGATACCCAGCGTCACCTGCTCGCCGCGCACAAGGTCAAGAGCTTCGCCGATCTGGCGCAGGTCGAAATGGCGAGCGAAGGTCGATCCAGTGCAACGATGGCGGGACTGGTCGAGGATGTGCGCTGGCGCACGTCGGCGAAGGGGCGTCGCTACATGATGGCGACCATTTCCGACGCGTCCGGTCAATATGTCGCCACCGTCTTTGACGACGAACCGTCGGCGGAACTGGAACAGGCCGCCAAGTCGGGAACGTGCGGGTTGATGACGGTCGAACTGGACCGCCGACCTGGCGAGGAAATGCCGCGAGTCACCGTCAAGCGATTCCAGTCGCTCGACGGCCTTGCCCGACGCACGCGTCTGCAATTGCATCTGACGATTTCCGACACCGCCGTCCTTCCGGTCCTGACGAATGAACTGCACGGCGTGCGCGGCGGCAATGGCATCGTCCGCGCGACATTGCCGATCAGCGCAGGCCGCACCGCGACCATCCTGCTCGGCAAGGACTTTGCACTCGACGCCGATCTCGCGATGCGCCTCGAACATTTGCTCGGCGAAGGCCGCGTCGAGCTTAGCGCCCCGCCGAAACTGGCGCTCGTCGGCTAATCAACCCTGAGGTTGCGTGGGGGCAGGCTCGCGCGACGGTTCGGTCGGTGGCGCACTACTTTCTATTGGGGGCGAATCGAGCATCGGACTGGCCGGTTCCAACGGTGCGAGTGCATCGGCATCAGGCAATACGATCGGCGTCTCGTCGACCGAAGTCTCCGGCGGGGGCGGCGAGGCGGTTTCATATTCGTCGCCTGGAACGACCGTCGGCTTTTTGACCTTGGGCGGAGCCTTTGGCGAAGGAGCAATCGTTCCCTTGTAGACGCAGACGTCCAGACCGTCGCGGCCCACCACGCCGACCCGTGCCGCAATGCTGTTGCCATATCGGCGGGTAAATCCCTTCGGCGCGACGGCCCCCCGCTTTTTCGGCAGCGGCAAGACTGCGGCAATCCTTGCGGCTTCGGTCGCGCTCATCGCGCTCGCATCATGGCCGAAATAACGCATCGATGCGGCATTGGCACCGTAGGTTCCGATCCCCGTCTCCGCGACGTTGAGATAGACCTCCATGATCCGCCGTTTCCCCCAGATCTTCTCGATCAGGAAGGTGAAATAGGCTTCCATGCCTTTGCGAACATAGCCGCCGCCCTGCCACAGGAAGACGTTCTTTGCCGTCTGCTGGCTGATCGTCGAGCCGCCGCGAATGCGTCCGCCTGACGCATTGCGTTTGGCGGCGTCCTGGATGGCATCCCAGTCGAACCCGGCGTGCTGGCAGAATTTGCTGTCCTCGGCACCGATCGCGGCGCGAACCATGTCGCGGTCCATCTCGTCGAGATTCATCCAGTCCTTGTCGACACCGCGGCCGCCGACGAGGTCGCTTACCATCGTCGCCGTTACCGGCGGCGACACGAATCGAAGGATGACGACCCACAGGATGGACAGCGCAAACAGCCAGACAATCAGTCGGACGACGAAACGGATGAGCCCGCCCTTGCGCAGAGACTTGCGTTTGTAGGCGGGAATGCGGGTTGAACTCTTCTTGGCCATGGTCATTGCTAGCCCCGCTTGCCGCGCCGCAGCAAGACGCATATCTGCACATCATGACATCGACCAACGACATTCGCCGCAGTTTCCTCGATTATTTCGAGAAGAATGGCCACGCGCGCGTGCCTTCGGCGCCGCTGGTTCCCCACAACGACCCGACGCTTATGTTCGTTAATGCGGGCATGGTGCCGTTCAAGAATGTCTTCACGGGGCTGGAAAGTCGTCCTTATTCGACGGCGACCAGCAGCCAGAAGTGCGTTCGCGCTGGCGGTAAACATAACGACCTCGACAATGTCGGTTACACCGCCCGCCATCACACATTCTTTGAAATGCTGGGGAATTTCAGCTTCGGCGACTATTTCAAGGAACAGGCGATCACGCACGCCTGGACGCTTTTGACCAAGGAGTGGGGTCTTTCGCCCGACCGGTTGACGATTACGGTCTATCACACTGACGATCAGGCGTTCGATTTGTGGAAGAAGATTGCCGGATTGCCCGACAGCCGGATCATCCGGATTCCGACCAAGGACAATTTCTGGGCAATGGGCTCCGATGGTCCGTGCGGTCCCTGTTCGGAGATTTTCTACGATCATGGCGATCACATTCCCGGCGGACCGCCCGGAAGCCCGGATGAGGACGGCGATCGGTTCGTCGAGATCTGGAATCTTGTTTTCATGCAATTCCTGCAGGAAACCGACGAAATCATTGGCGACCTTCCCAAGCCGTCGATCGACACCGGCATGGGGCTGGAACGCATTGCGGCCGTTCTTCAGGGCGTCCACGATAATTATGACACTGACACATTCAAGGCCCTGATCCACGCGTCGGAGGAATTGACGCACACCAGGGCGGAGGGAAGCGCACAGGCGTCACACCGGGTCATTGCCGACCATCTTCGCGCGTCCGGCTTCCTGGTGGCGGACAATGTCCTGCCGGCCAACGAAGGACGCGGCTATGTGCTTCGGCGGATCATGCGCCGCGCCATGCGCCACGCCCACATCCTGGGCGCCAAGGATCCGCTAATGCATCGGCTGGTTCCGGAACTGGTCGCCGAAATGGGCGCGGCCTACCCCGAGCTCGTTCGCGCCCAGCAGCTCATTGAAGCGACGCTGCTGCAGGAGGAAACCCGTTTCCGTCAGACCCTAGCGAACGGGCTGAAACTACTCGATGAAGCGACGGGGTCGATGGGCGAGGGCGGCACGCTTTCCGGTGAAACCGCGTTCAAGCTCTACGATACGTTCGGCTTCCCGTACGATCTGACCGAGGACGCGCTTCGTTCGCGGGGGATCGCGGTGGATCGGGCTGGTTTCGACTCCTCGATGGCAGAGCAAAAAGCCAAGGCGCGTGCCGCTTGGAAGGGATCGGGCGAACGCGCCAGCGACGACCTTTGGTTCGACCTTGCCGAGGAAGTCGGCTCGACCGAATTCACCGGCTACAACGGTCACGAAGGAGAGGGCGTGGTTCAGGCGCTGATCAAGGATGGAGCGCGGGTCGACCGGGTCGGGGAGGGCGAGGAGGTTCTCGTCGTCCTGAACCAGACTCCATTTTACGGAGAAAGCGGCGGTCAGGTCGGCGACGCCGGAAAACTCACGTCACTCAAGGGCTTCGAAGCTGATGTTCAGGATACTTCGAAGCCGCTTGGCAAGCTCCACGCACTCCGAGCCACCGTCCGTAACGGTTCCGTCTGCGTTGGAGAAACGCTGGCGCAATCGGTCAATGTCGATCGCCGCAACGCCACCCGCGCCAACCACAGCGCGACGCACTTGTTGCATTCGGCGCTTCGCAATGCCCTAGGCGGTCATATCACTCAGAAGGGCAGCCTGGTCGCTCCGGATCGCCTGCGGTTTGATTTTTCCCATCCCAATGCCCTGAGCCCGGACGAGATTGCCCGCGTCGAAGCCGATGTGAACGCCGAAATTCGCGCCAATGAGAAGGTGACGACTCGCCTGATGACTCCGGACGATGCGGTCGCCGCGGGCGCGCTGGCGCTGTTCGGCGAGAAATATGGCGACGAGGTGCGCGTGCTCAGCATGGGCCGGCAGTCGGACAAGCATTATTCGGTTGAATTGTGTGGTGGAACGCATGTCGCAGCCACCGGCGACATCGCCTTGTTCAAGATCATTTCGGAAGGCGCCGTGTCGTCGGGCGTGCGACGGATTGAAGCGCTGACCGGGGAGGGCGCGTTGGCCTGGCTCAATGCACGCGACCAGAAACTCCGGGAGGCCGCCGTCAGCCTCAAGGCGTCACCGGACGAGGTGCCTGCCCGGATTGCGGCCTTGGTCGACAATGCGCGCAAGCTGGAACGCGAACTGGCCGATGCGAAAAAGGCGTTGGCGATGGGCGGCGCTGGAACGGCCGAGGTTTCGGGGCCGGAAGATGTCGGCGGAATCGCATTCCTTGGTCAAATTGTCGAAGGCCTTGATCCCAAAGGACTTCGCGGTGAAATCGATGGCATGAAAGGCCGCCTCGGAAGCGGCGTCTCGACGCTCATTGCAATCAACGAAGGGCGCGCCAGTGTTGCCGTGGGCGTCACCGACGACATGACGGGCACGGTAAGCGCGGTTGACCTCGTCAAGGCGGCGGTAGCGGCACTGGGCGGTCAGGGCGGCGGCGGACGCCCGGACATGGCGCAAGGCGGAGGACCGGACGGCGATAAGGCGCAGGTTGCTTTGGCGGCAGTCAAGGAAGCGCTGGCGAAGGTCGCGGCCTAGGCTTAAGATTCGCTGAGCCGCCGCCGACCGAGGCTCGGCTCGCATTCAAGATCGCCAGCTTCCATGATTTCCGCTCTCAACTCGCTGCGTTTTTCGTGAATGCTTGCGATGACCGGGCCCATGGCGACGCCGATATCGACCAACACGGCTTCCGAAAGCTGCAATGAGGCCTCCATGGCTTCGGGCACAGCGTCGGTCACGCCGGCCTTGTAGAGGCGCGCAGCATGATCGGTGTCGCGGGCGCGGGCGATGATGGGAAGATCGGGGTGAAGTGCGCGCAAGCGGCGGGCGAGGCGGGCCGTTAATACGGGATCGTCCATCGTCAGCACGGCCGCCGACGCGTTCTCCATGCCCAATTTGTCGACCAGTTCTCGCCGACTGACGTCGCCGAACAAGACGGGATAGCCAGCGCGTCGGGCCTCACCGACACCATCGATATCGTGATCGACCGCGACGAATGGCTTGCCATGTTCGGATAGCATGTCTGCCACCATTTGACCGACGCGACCGAACCCAAAGATAACGGTTCGGCCCGCGACGTCCTCGCCTTCCGCTTCGGCAAGATGCTGGCGATCGACGCGACGACCAAGCCGTTTACCGAGCGAGGCAAGCAGCGGCGTCAGCATCAAACCAATCGCAGTTGCCGCCGACCAGAAGGCCACCGTATCCTGTTGCAAAACACCGGCTGCACCCGCCGCGCCGAGTACGATCAGGCTCGTTTCCGAGGGGCTGGCCATCAACACGCTGGTTTCGGCCGCAACCCCGCGCCGCTCGCCGCCCGCCAGACGGAGGAGCAAGGCGGTCACCATGACCTTGACGATGATCACTCCTGCCAACGCCGCAATCAGGCTGGTCCAATCCGCCAGAATGGCACCAAGATCGATGCGCATTCCGATCGTGATCAGGAAGACGCCCAGCGCCAGCCCGCGGAAAGGAGCGGTCACGATCTCGACTTCGTTGCGATATTCGGTCTCGGCGATCAGCAATCCCGCGACCAAGGCGCCCATGATCGGGCCCAGCCCGACGCCTGTCGTCGCACCGGACGCGAGGATGACGACCAGCAGGCTGACGGCAAGGAACAATTCCGGATTTTTCGCTCGCGCGGCTTGTGCGAACAAGGGTGGGAGCAGAAAGCGGCCACCAAGATAGATTGCCGCGATGACCAGGCTCCCGCTCATCGCGATCTGGACTAGCGAACTGGCGGTCTGTGCGCCGACCGTGCCGAAGAAGAACAGCATTGGGACCAGCGCCAGGTCCTCGAACAAAAGCATCGATAGTGCGGCTCGTCCGACCGGGGTCTTGGTGCCGACAATCTTGAGGCATAGCGCGGTCGAACTCATCGCCAGGGCGAGACTGAGCGCAAGCGCACTCTTGGTGGGCCAGTCGATCAGCGTCAGGAAAATGAAGATGATCCCGGCCGCACCGACCAATTCGGCCGCACCGATCCCGAACACCATCTTGCGCATTGCGAACAAGCGCTTGAAGCTCAACTCCAGCCCGATCCCGAACAGCAACATGATGATGCCGAGCTCGGCGAAGGGCTCGATCGCCTCGCGGTCGCTGATGGTCAGCGGCTTCAGCCATGAATAGTCGTTGGCGAATGCGCCTAGGCCCGAAGGTCCCGCAATCAGCCCGACCAGCAGGAAGCCGATGACGGGGTTGATCCTGAGACGTGCGAAGGCGGGGATCACGATTCCGGCGGCACCGAGGATCACCAGCGCATCGTGCATTCCATGGGGGGTGGTGACGGGTCCGGACATCGCAATCCTTCAAGCATGGCCGCGCCGCAATGTCACCGCCGCAATCGCGTTCGACTTGACGTGGCGTCATGACGTCGGCGTAGATTGGCAGTCATGGCAGAACTGCTCATCGTCGGTGGCGGCCCTGCGGGGATGATGGCGGGCTATCTGTTCGCTCGCGCTGGCGTCGCGACCAAGGTGATCGAGAAGCATGCCGACTTCTTCCGCGATTTTCGCGGCGACACGGTCCACCCCTCGACCATGGAGATTCTTGCTCAGCTTGGACTGCTCGAACGCTTCCTGAAGCGCCCACACAATCGGATCGACAAGGCCGCGATCCGCATTGGTGGGCAGGACTGGACGATTGGCGACTTGTCGCACCTCGACACGCCGGCTCCGTTTATCGCGATGATGCCGCAGTGGGAGTTTCTCGACTTCCTTCGTGGAGAAGCGAACAAGCTGCCGTCGTTCGATTTGACGATGGAAGAGCCGGTGGTCGGCTTCCTCGAAGATCGTGACCGTGTGATTGGGATCGAATATGCATCCGGGCGCACGGAGCGAGCAGGACAACTCGTCATCGCTGCCGACGGTCGCGGCTCCTTGGTTCGATCCTTGGGAATGTTGCCGGTCGAGCAGCTTGGTGCTCCGATGGACGTTCTTTGGTTCAAGCTGCCCAAGAGCGACGACGGCGGCGACGCCTTGCGCGGCTCGATCGAGCCGGGTCGAATGGTCGTTCTGATCGATCGCGACGATTATTGGCAGGCCGCTTACCTGATTCCGAAGGGTAGCGAATCCGATGTGCGAGCGAGGGGGCTGGATTGGCTCCGCGCGCAGGTCAGCGAGGCCTTCCCGGATGTCGACCTATCCGGTGCCTTTCCGGAGGTGGACGAAGAAGTGAAATTGCTTAGCGTGGCCTTGGATCGGTTGACCGCGTGGTCGCGGCCCGGGTTGCTGGCGATCGGCGATGCCGCCCATGCGATGAGTCCGATTGGCGGGATCGGGATCAACTTAGCGATCCAGGACGCCGTTGCGGCGGCCAATGCGCTTGCCGGACCGATGGCGAGGGGGGTGGATATCGATCCTCTACTGGCGAAGGTCGAACGTCGTCGGCTTTTCCCTACCCGTCTCATTCAGGCGGGACAGAAAGCGGCGCAGGACAATATCATTCAAGCGGTGTTGGCAGGCGGACCGGTCAAGGTCCCGCTCATCATCAGGATGCTCGACCGATTCCCTTTGCTTCGACGCATTCCTGGACGTCTAATCGGCCTGGGTGTCCGCCGTGAGCGGGTCAGGAGTCCGACTCAGCCGCCGCCCGCGGTGTGAGGCCCGAGCGGCGCACTGGTCGGTTGATCCTGCAGCCCCGCACGCCGACTCCAGTCGATCCGATAGAGATCGAACCGACGATCGCCGAGATTGCGCACCGTTCCTTCGGCGCGCGCCCAACTGAGGTCGGCCAAATTGACATCGCTGATCGTCAGGGTTTCGACATTCTCGGTCGCCTCGGCCGCAATCCCGTCCCGCGCGAACGGGAAGTCGCACGGGGTCAGGATACAGCTCTGAGCGTATTGGATGTCCATGTTGTGGACATTGGGCAGGTTACCGACATTGCCCGACATCACGACGAAGCATTGATTTTCGATAGCGCGGGCCTGGCAGCAATAACGAACACGCAGATAGCCCTGGCGGCTGTCCGTGCAGAACGGTGTGAAGATGATCCGGGCGCCTTCGTCGGCAAGCCGGCGCGCAAGCTCCGGAAACTCGCTGTCGTAACAGATGAGCACCCCGATCGGGCCGCAATCGGTCTGGATCGCGTCGATCGTGTCACCACCCTTGATGTTCCACCAATAAGCTTCGTTGGGGGTGGGGTGGATTTTTTCCTGCTCGTGCACAGCGCCATCACGCAGACAGACGAAGGCGACGTTCTGAATATCTTTGTCGGCCGTTCGCGTCGGGTGCGATCCACCAATGATATTGATGTTGAAGCGCATCGCCATGTCGCGAAGCACGTCACGGAGCTTCGGTGTGTAGCTGCTAAGCTTCTCGATCGCTTCGAGGGGGGAAAGTTCCTCTTTCTCATAGGATAAGAGGGAAAGTGTGAAAAGCTCTGGAAAGACAATGAAATCTGCACCGTAGTCGGCCGCTACATCGACGAAATATCGGATGTTGTCGACGAATTCATCGAAGTTCTTGACCGCACGGGCCTGCAATTGGCAGGTGGCGATACGCACCGCCTCAACCCCGCGCGGAATGCGGTTTTCCTTGGTTTGGTCGGCTTCGACGTAAGGATTGCGCCAGACCATATGGACCGCAAAACCGCCCGATTTCTTGTCGGACGGTAGGTAATCGGTGAGAATTCCGATCGGTTCAAAGCCATTGGCTAGCTGGAAGCGAATGACGGGATCGTGAATTTTCCCGGAGACGACGGCGTCAATATAATCTTTCGGGCTGCCGACCTTGCGCCTTGCTTTTGCGTAGTTCGGCATCCGACCGCCAAAGACGATGCCCTTCAATTCCAGCTGCTCGGCGAGGTGGCGGCGCTCTTCGTAAAGACGGCGTCCCAAGCGATTGCCGCGGACCTTAGGGTCGACGCACATTTCATATCCGTATAGCCAGTCGCCCTTGGGATCGTGGCGAGAGCCGTATCCGGAGCCGGTCATCTCCCGCCAGCTGTGCTCCGCCAGCGCCCGCGCTTCCTTGACCCGGATCGTCGCGCAATAGCCGACGATCCGATCGTCGAGAACCGCGACGAAGCAGCCGTCGGCAAAATTGTTGATCTGACCGCGCACTTCGCCCGGGCTGTAGGTCGGCATATCGTCATATGCGCGATTGACGAGGTCGACGATGCCAGGAACGTCCTCCGGCGTCGCTTGCCGGATATCGAGACGTGCTTTTTCCTTCTGGCTGACCAAGTCAATTCTCCTGAAACTCATAATGAAACACGCAACCGGGACGCTCCGCTGCTGCTTTCACGAACCGCTCAAAACGTTAGCCGTTCCAAATCCTAATGGCCAAAAAAGGGCGACCCGCGGGGGCCGCCCTTCGTTTGTTCGAGGGTGAGGCAGGGATCAGGCCCAGCTCGCCATTTCCTTTTCGAGGTTCTCACGGATTGCCTCGAAGAATTGTTCGGTCGTCATCCACGCCTGGTCGGGACCGACCAGGATCGCCAGATCCTTGGTCATCTTGCCGCTTTCGACTGTATCGATGCAGACCCGTTCCAGAGTCTCGGCGAACTTCACGACGTCGGGCGTATCGTCGAACTTGCCGCGATAGATCAGGCCGCGGGTCCAGGCGAAGATCGACGCGATCGGGTTGGTCGAGGTTGCCTTGCCTTGCTGATGCATGCGGTAATGGCGGGTGACGGTACCGTGCGCGGCTTCCGCCTCCACCGTATTGCCGTCCGGAGAGGTCAGCACGCTGGTCATCAGCCCAAGCGAACCGAAACCCTGTGCAACCTGGTCCGACTGCACGTCGCCGTCATAATTCTTGCAGGCCCAGACGAACTTGCCGCTCCATTTCAGCGCCGAAGCGACCATGTCGTCGATCAGGCGATGCTGATATTCGATCCCGGCTTTCTCGAACGCGGCCTTGAAGTCGGCTTCGTAGATTTCCTGGAAGATGTCCTTGAAACGCCCGTCATATGCCTTGAGGATCGTGTTTTTGGTCGACAGATAGACCGGCCAACCGCGCTGAAGCCCGTAATTCAGGCTGGCGCGGGCGAAATCGCGGATCGACTCATCGAGATTGTACATACCCATGGCAACGCCGGCCGACGGGAAATCGAACACTTCATATTCGAGTTCCTTGCCGTCTTCGCCGACGAACTTCATCGTCAGCTTGCCGGGACCAGGCACCTTGAAATCAGTCGCCTTATACTGGTCGCCAAAAGCATGGCGCCCAACGACGATCGGGTCGGTCCAGCCCGGGATCAGGCGAGGAACGTTATCGATGACGATCGGTTCGCGAAAGACGACACCGCCAAGGATGTTGCGGATCGTGCCGTTCGGCGACCGCCACATCTTCTTCAGGCCGAATTCCTCGACCCGCGCTTCGTCGGGCGTAATCGTCGCACACTTCACGCCGACGCCATATTGCTTGATCGCATTGGCGCTGTCGACCGTAACCTGGTCGTCGGTCGCATCGCGATTCTCGATCGACAGGTCGTAATATTTCAGGTCGACATCGAGATAAGGCAGGATCAGCTTTTCGCGGATCCACTGCCAGATGATGCGGGTCATTTCGTCGCCGTCGAGTTCGACGACGGGGTTTGTCACCTTGATCTTGGCCATATGCCTCGTTTCCGTATCGATTATTGGGTTGCGGCGGGCCTTAAGCGTGCGGCCCGATCAAGGCAACCGGGCGGATTGCCGGGGCGCGGCCAGCCCTCTAAGGAGGCCGCATGCCTGCTTTAGACAAACCCGATAGCCACCTGACCGCCGTCAAATGGCGTTTCCCCTCCGTCCACCCCGAAGGGCGCAAATTCGCGCTCATCAGCGCCTTCTTCACGTTGGTCGCATTCTGGGCGTTGCCCGACATCTTCGGGTGGCTCATGGTCGGCGTATCGATCTGGGTCGCGGCCTTTTTCCGCGATCCGGTGAGGACGACCCCGGTCGACCCGAGACTGATCATCGCTCCCGCCGACGGTCTGGTCACCATGATCTCGCGTGTTCCCGCGCCGCCCGAATTGGCGTCCGACCTAAGTGGCGAGTTCACGCGGGTTTCGATTTTCATGAGTGTCTTCGACGTTCACATCAACCGCTCGCCGATTGCAGGAACGATCCGCAAGATCGCTTATATTCCCGGCAAATTTCTCAACGCCGACCTCGACAAAGCAAGCGAGGACAATGAGCGCCAGCATTTCCTGGTCGAGCGCGAAGATGGCGTGTCGA
>JBDTMR010000041.1:0-11942 GCA_039934175.1 Sphingomicrobium sp. | reverse complement strand
GCTGGATTGCGCCCAATTGATGGATTGGCTCGCGATCGCAATTCGTCAGGTCGACAATGTTGGACGGATCGAATTCGCTCACGCAATACTCCTGGCTGCAACGCGTTCGAATGAAGCGAACGTTTGCAATGCGCTGGAGGTTGCCTCGTGCAACCGCGCATCCGAACAAAGGCACCGATCCAAGGTCGCAGCGAAAGCGCGCCAGCGACCCGAGGTGTGGACGGCGGATAGGAATCGAGACGGTTGTCCGTCAGGGACGTTGTGGCGAAGCATGGCACCGCCAAGTCGCGATCCCTCGATCACATAGAGCGCACCGAGCATTTCGGCGTCGCTTGCGAATTCAGGCGGTTCGATTTGGCGCGGAAGATCGATGCCAAGCTCGGCCAAGTCCTCAGCCAGCAGCGTGGCGCGCCGGCTTTCATTCCAATCGGGTAGGAACTGCTCTGCACCACCGCGATCGAGCGCATGCTCGATAGGAAGGAAAGCCGCGGCATGGCCGATCAGGAACGACGCATAATCGTCAGGCCGGGATAGGTCATATCCTCCGAACACCGCATCTACACGGTCGTGGGCGGATCGTGTGGATTCGCGCAAAAATGCGTGCGCGTTCAACCGCTGGCGCCAAACACACGCTCGAAGATCGCGTCGATGCGTTTGAGATGATAGCCAAGGTCGAACAGGTCTTCGAGCGCGGTATCGTCGAGTTTCGACGTCACCTCGGGATCGGCCTTGAGAAGGTCGAGCAATTGCAATTGCCCGTCGCTTTCCCACACCTTCATCGCGTTGCGCTGGACCAGCGCATAGCTGTCTTCGCGGCTGAGGCCGGCCTGGGTGAGGGCAAGGAGCACGCGCTGTGAATGGATGAGACCGCCCATTCGATCCATGTTGCGCTGCATTCGGTCGGGATAGACCAGCAATTTGTCGATCACGCCGCTCAGGCGGGCCAACGCGAAATCGAGCGTGATGCAGGCATCAGGGCCGATGAACCGCTCGACCGAGGAATGCGAAATGTCGCGCTCGTGCCACAAGGCGACATTCTCCATTGCCGGAACCACGGCCGCTCGGACGACGCGGGCGAGGCCGGTGAGATTTTCGGTCAACACCGGATTGCGCTTGTGCGGCATTGCGCTCGAACCTTTCTGGCCGGGCGAGAAATATTCTTCCGCCTCCAGCACTTCGGTGCGTTGCAAATGGCGGATTTCGACCGCCAATCGCTCGATCGAGCTTGCGATGACGCCGAGCACGGCAAAGAACATCGCATGGCGGTCGCGCGGGATGACTTGGGTGCTGGTCGGCTCGGGCGTGAGGCCCAGTTCGTCGGCGACATGCGCTTCGATGGCCGGATCGATGTTGGCGAAGGTGCCGACCGCGCCCGAGATCGCGCAGGTCGCGATGTCGTCACGGGCGGCCTTTAGGCGCGTCAGGTTGCGGTCGAATTCGGCATAGGCCTGTGCCAGTTTCAAGCCGAAGGTGACCGGCTCTGCATGGATGCCGTGGCTTCGACCGATCGTCGGCGTCATCTTGTGCTCGATCGCGCGGCGCTTGAGCACGACGAGCAGGGCGTCGAGATCCTCGATCAACAGGTCGGCGGATTGCTTCATCTGCACGGCCAGGCTCGTGTCAAGCACGTCGCTGCTGGTCATACCCTGATGCAGCCAGCGTCGTTCGGGTCCCAATTTCTCTCCGGCCCAGGTCAGGAAGGCGATGACGTCATGTTTGGTAACGGCCTCGATTGCGTCGATGGCCGGAACGTCAATAGCGCCCAGCACGTCGGCGTCATAAGCTGTTCGGATGGTCGCGGCGTCGTCGGCGGGGATCATCCCGATCTTGCCCATTGCCTCGGCCGCGAAGACCTCGATCTGCCACCAGATCCTGTAGCGGTTTTCGGATGACCAGATGGCGGTCATGGCGGGGCGGGAATAGCGTGGAACCATGGCGGCGGGCGCTAGCAGGAGGCAAGGCCGCTCGCAACGGGTCGGGCGGCCGACGTTAACGTGGTCGAGAGGTCTGGCCGCTAGGCATGCAGCACACCCTCCGAGGAAATCGTACGATGAAATTTATCTCGCTACCGTCACGTGGCGGAAATTACCTCATCGTCGCAAGCAACATCGCGTGGCTTCGCGAGCATGAAAACGGCCAGACGAAGGTCGGCATCGTCGGCAGCGATTCGCTGCTGGTGGCGGGCAGCGTGGAAGAAGTCGCGGCGGTGATTTTGGCTGGGTAAAGCCTGCTTATGACCGCGCAAATGTTCACATATTACGTCTAATGTTTACGGTGACGGGGCCGTTCGCCGGCCTGTGCGTCCAAGTGTGACCGACGATTTCAAAAACCGATGAAGCGTTTCGCACATTCCAGATTCTGTAGGACAGGAATTTCTAGAGACAGCTTCCGGTGGAAACCTCACATTAGCGGCAAGCCGAGAGGGGCAGGTTTTCAAAAGCGCTGGCGAACCGGCGCACGGTGACCCGAAGAGGAAGGCGATACATCGGCTAATACGGATTCCCTCGTTTGGAAAGGGACCGAGCAGTGGGACGCTAGGCAGACGCGGCGCATCGTGCAATCGGTTCGTGCCGTCGGTGGAACGGCATCGGCCACGACGGGTTAAGGACGGGATGGTAAGCGGGCAATCTGATGATGGGGAGGGCAAACTGCCGTTCGCTGCGGACAATCCGCTGCGGCGGCGACGCCCGATCTTGTTCGTTGCACTGCTTTTGCTCGGCGTGGTTCTGGCCTTGCTCGCGGTCGCCTGGATCCAGCGCCGCCCGATCGCCGAACATTTCATCGAACAGGAATTGCAGCGGCGCGGCGTGAGCGCAACTTATAAGGTCGAACGGATCGGATTGCACAACCAGGTGATCCGCGACGTGACGATCGGCGATCCGAACCGCCCCGACCTGACCGCCGATTACGCGAAAATCCAGATGCGTCTGCAATGGACCGGCAGCGTCCAGGTCTATCGCGTGGTAGCGCGCGGCGTTCGCCTGCGTGGTGAATTGCTCAATTCGGGCAAGGTCACCTGGGGCGAAATCGACAAATTGCTTCCAGCGCCCAGTGGCAAGCCGTTTCGCCTGCCCGACGTCGCAGTTGACGTTTCCGACGCCCAATTGTCGCTCAAGACGCCCTACGGTTCGCTTGGCTTCGCGGTGGCCGGGATCGGCAATTTGACCGGCGGTTTCCGCGGCCAGCTCGCCGCGGTGGGGCCGTCGCTCGATATTGGCGCGTGCGCGGTTCAGGGCTTGGCAGCGACGGTTAGGCTGGCAATCGATGTGCGGCGACCGCATATCATCGGGCCAGTCTCGGCCGGTCGCTTTGCCTGTCCCAAAAGCAGGCTGGCGTTCGAGCAACCCCGGCTTGAGATCGACAGCAAGTTCAGCGAGGGTTTCGACAAGTTCGATGGCAAGGGCCGACTGCAGGTCGCATCGTTGCTTGCTGGCACCAACGGCCTCGCCAATCTTGTTGCAAATATCGATTTCAAGGGCGACCCCAAGGACGCCGAGGGCGATTTCGATCTCGCCGCGCAGCGGGCTCGTCTGGCGTCGATCTTCGCCGATGGCACGCGGTTGAAGGGCCATTATCGACTGTGGCCCGCCAAGGGAAATCTGGCGCTGACCGCCGATTATGACGCGAACAGCGCGGCGCTCGCGCCTTCGGTCGTCGGCCAACTTACCGGCCCGCTCGATGGCGCGGCAGGCACACCGCTCGGCCCCATTGCCAAGGCGATTGCCGCATCGCTGCGCCGCACTGCGGGCGGATTCGATGCGAGCGGCAAACTGGTTCTCGTCAACTTGCCCGGCGGCGGCGGTGTTCGGGTTCAGACCGCCGATGCGCGCGGGCCGGATGGTGCGCGTATCCTTGTCAATGGCGGCGACGGCGTCAGTTATTACTGGCCGTCGGGTCGGCTCCGCGTCGATGGCCGGATTGCCACCGGCGGCGGCGGGTTGCCGCGCGCCGACATTGCGCTCAACCAGCCGCGCGGCGGCGGGCCGATGAGCGGCGAAGCGCGGATCCAGCCTTATGCGGCGGGCGGCGCCCGGCTTGCCTTTGCGCCGGTGACGTTCCGCGCTGCGGCCGACGGTACCACCAGCGTCAGCACGGTCGCCGTGCTCGATGGACCGTTTTCGGGCGGGCGTGTCACCGGCCTCAGGATTCCGATCGATGGTCGGATCGGCGGCCCATCTGGTGGTTTCGCGTTCGGGCGCGGCTGTATCGACGCGCGATTTACCAGCCTGACCGCTGGATCGCTGAAACTCGGCGCGGCGCGGCTGCCCTTGTGCGCGACCAATGGTGCGATCGTCGCCAAGCGCGGCTCCGGCCCGGTTCAGATCGGCGCATCGACTCGCAATCTTCGCCTTGGAGGTCGTCTGGGCAAGGCGCCTTTCGCGCTCACTGCAAGCCAGGCGCGGTTCGGCCAAGGCAATCGCTTCGATGCGACGGCGCTTGTCGCGCGTTTCGGCAATCCCGACGCGCCGGTACGGGCAAAGGCGGCACGCCTGTCGGGACAATTGGTCAAGGGCGGCGCGACCGGCAATTTCAGCAATGCGGACGTGATCATCGGCAAGGTGCCGGTCGCGCTGGAGAAGGCGGCGGGCAAATGGTCGTTTCTTGGCAGCGCGCTGGCTATCGATGCGTCGGCAACGGCCTACGATCTGGCGGAACAACCACGTTTCTATCCGCTTGTCACCGACGATCTTGTCTTCCGTCTGTCGGGAGACCTGATCCGAGCCGACGCGACGCTGAAAACGCCGGTCAACGGTGCGACCGTCACCAAGGTGTCGATCAACCACCGTCTTTCCAATGGCGAAGGCGGCGCGGTGCTCGATGTGCCGGGAATACAGTTCGCGCGGCGTGGTCTTCAGCCCGAACAAATCACCCGCCTCAGCGAAGGAGTCATCGCGCTGGTCGATGGATCGGTCAGCGGGCAGGGTCGGATCGACTGGCGCGGCAACGGGTCCGTCACCTCGACCGGTGAGTTCACGACAAGCAACATGGATCTCGCCGCCGCATTTGGCCCGGTGACCGGCTTGTCGACCACGGTTCGCTTCACCGACCTGCTCGGCCTGGTCACGGCGCCGGGTCAGGTCCTGTCAGTCAACAGCCTCAATCCGGGTATCGAGGTGGTCGACGGCCAGATCAAATATCAGATTCTTCCCGGGCAATTGGTCAAGATCGAGCGTGGCGAATGGCCGTTCATGGGTGGTCGCCTGGTCCTTGAGGAAACCATCCTCAATTTCGCCAAGTCGAGCCCGAAGCGATTGACCTTCACGGTCGTCGGTCTGGACGCCAACACCTTCGTCAGCACGCTGCAGTTCGACGATCTCAAGGCCACCGGCGTCTTCGACGGCGCCTTGCCAATGATTTTCGATGACGGGGGCGGCCGGATCGTCGGCGGGAGGCTCGAAAGCCGGCCCGGCGGCGGCACCCTGTCCTATGAGGGCGCGATCAACAAAGCGAATTTGGGCTTCTTCGGCGGTCTAGCGTTCGATGCGCTCAAGTCGCTGCGCTTCAACAACATGGTCATCCGGCTAGATGGCGACCTTGCCGGCGAGTTCGCGACCCGGTTGACCATCGACCAGGTCGCGCTTGGCAACGACACCGGAACGCAGCGCCTCGTGAAGCGGATCGTGCGGAGCATCCCGTTCAAGTTCAACGTCACGATTCGCGGGCCATTCCGGTCGTTGATCGCGACCGCCAAAAGCATTCGTGATCCACGCAACGTTATCCGCGATGTCTTGCCGGTACCGCTCGACCAGATCCCCGGAATCGTTACCGAAGTGCGCCGCAAGGACGAAGAGCAGACCCAGACCCAGACCCCGGTTGACCAGAAGATCAAGATTTCAACGACGCCGCCCAGCGCCGACCCGACGAGCAAAGAGGAACGCCCATGACTCCATATCACCTCAACCGCGCACGACTTGCCGTCGTCGCCTTGGTGTTGGTGCCGCTGACCAGCAGCTGCATCAGCCTCAAGACGCCGGAAAAGCCGATCGAGATCAATCTGAACGTCAAGATCGAACAGGAAGTGCTCGTTCGATTGCAGCGCGACGTCGATCAGCTGATCAAGGAAAATCCGGACGTCTTCCCGACGCAACCCAATGGCGGAGGCGCGCGCTGATGCGGCATTTTGTCGCCCTTTTGTTTTTGCCGATCTCGGTTCCGGCGACGGCTCAGATCGGTCCGACGGTGGTGGAAGCGCGCTCTGCCGGTCAGGTCGGTGAGCGTTTCGACGGCTATCTGGGGTTTGCGGTTCCGCCCTCGCCAGGACTTCGCCAGCAGGTCAACGCGATCAATATAAAACGACGTTCGCTTTATTCCAGCCTGGCAAGTCAGCGCGGAGTCGCACCCGGCGATGGTGGAATTGCCGCAGGATGCACGCTGCTGGCCCGTGTTGCTATTGGCGAAGCGTACCAACTTGGCGATAATAAATGGTATCGTCGGAGCGCCGGCCAATCGGCGCCGCAACCCGACTATTGCCGCCCCTGATCGATCATGTGCCCCAAGGGTCTGTGCGCAGAGTCCCCGATCGGCGGTTGACTAACTTCGCCCCCCTTCATAAAGGGGCCGCGCCTTGGCGGGCTCGACGCCGCCATGTTCCTTGCCTTTTGCGCCCGCCTTCGATGGCGCTGGCGCACATCTTGGGGAGACGGGTTCATGGTTGAAGACGAAACCGGAAAAGGCACGAAGCTTCCCGAGGATGTGCGGATCGATTCGCTCGATGAGCGACTTCGTAACGCACAGGCAAAGGAAGAGGTTCGGACGGGAAGCTCGACGAGCGCCCCGGACGCCAATGAGCGGCTTGGTCAGCGCGTATTTTCGCTGCTGATTGGCGGATTGCTCGGCGGCACCGTGGTCGGATGGGTGCTTGACCGCCTGTTCGCAACGGGTCACCTGCTTCTGATTGTCGGCTTGATCCTTGGGATTGGCGGCGGTTTCTGGAGCATCATCAAGCTGGTCAGCAAGAAGTAGCTGATCGGTCGGCCATTTGGACGGGACGAATACAGTGGCACAGTCGGGCAAAATCGATCCGATGCATCAGTTCGAAGTCACGCCCCTGTTCGGTCAGGAGTGGCAAATTGCGGGTCATAACATCGCCTTTACCAATTCGTCCGCCTGGATGATCGCGACCCTTCTTGCGCTGTGGTTCTTCATGCTTGGCGGGTTGAAGCGCGAGCTGGTGCCAGGTCGTTGGCAGATGGCGGTGGAAAGTTTCACCGGCTTTATCACCGGCATGATGGACGCCAACATCGGTCCGGCCGGGCGCAAATATGTGCCCTACGTCTTTTCGCTGTTCATGTTCATCCTGTTCGCGAACTTGCTGGGCATGTTGCCGACAGCGCTGCTCGGGCTTCATGCCTTCACGATCACCAGCCACCTGACCGTGACCGGAATCCTTGCAATTGCGACCTTCCTGATCGTTCTTGTCGTTGGTTTCGCCAAGCACGGCTTCCACTTCTTCACACTGTTCGTTCCGCACGGCACGCCGGTGCTGATGATGCCGCTGATCTTCGTGATCGAGCTGGTCAGCTTCATGGTTCGCCCTTTCAGTCTGGCGCTTCGACTGTTCGTCGCCATGACTGCCGGCCACGTGTTGCTGAAGGTTCTTGCCGGTTTCGTCATCAATGCCGGTGCCGCCGGGGCTGCGACCGCCGTCGCGGTCTCGATCCCCAGTTTCATCCTGATGATCGGTATCTCGCTTCTCGAAGTGCTGATCGCCTTTATCCAGGCTTATGTTTTCGCGCTGCTCGCATCATTTTATCTCAACGATGCGATCAATCTTCACTAATCGATTTTTTCCAAGGGAGTTTTCAACATGGACGCAGAAGCCGCAAAGCTGATCGGTGCCGGACTGGCCGCAATCGGTGTTGGCATGGCCGCACTGGGCGTGGGCAATATCTGGGGCTCGTTCCTCGCCAATGCGCTGCGCAACCCGGCAGCCGCCGACGGCCAGCAGGGCCGTCTGTTCATCGGCTTCGCTGTGACCGAACTGCTCGGCCTGCTGGCGTTCGTCGTTGCGATGATCCTGCTGTTCGTCTCCTAATCAACTTCTATAGCTTCCGAAGGGTCGGCCATGCCGCAGATCGCCCAAATCGGCGAAACTTACGCATCGCAGCTATTCTGGCTGGCGATCGTCTTCGCAATTCTCCTCGTCACGGTGGGCTATGGCATGTTGCCGAAGGTCCAGTCGACGATCGAGTCGCGCGACGAGCAGATTGCGGCCGACCTTAAGAAAGCCGATGAGTCGCGGGCGTCCGCCGATCGTCTCGAAGAAGACTATCGCGAACACCTCGACCGAGCGCGCGACGAAGCAACGAAGAAGGGAGCGGAAGCGAAAGCGGCCGCTGCCAAGTCGACCGAAGCGGCCGTGGCGAAAGCCGATAAAGCGATTGCTGCAAAGGTCGAAAAGGCGGTTTCCAAGATCGCTTCGGCGCGCGCCGAAGCACGCAAGGAAGTCGAGACTGTCGCAGCTGACGCGGCGAGCGATATCGTGGCGCGGTTCGCTGGCCTGACGGTCGATTCCGCTACTGCCCGCGCTGCGGTCGCAAAGGAACTCGCCAATGGCTGAGCAAACGCACGCGACGACCACAGCTGACTCATTACCGCATGCCGAGCCGGCCTATCTGGCTGACGGTGCCGTCTGGGTGGCGCTGTCAATGGCCGTCGTCATCGCGCTGATGTTGTGGAAAAAGGTGCCAACAGCGATCTTCGGTGCCCTCGACCGCAAGATCGCATTGATCCGGGCGCAGCTTGATGAGGCCAAGGATCTTCGTGCAGAGGCCGAAGCGCTGAAGGCCGAATATGAAGCCAAGGCCAAGGCTGCCGGCAAGGAAGCCAAGGCGATGCTGAAGCGTGCCGAGGCGGACGCCGAGGCGATCGTTGCCAAGGCCGAGGTCGACGCGAAGGCATTGGTCGAACGGCGCCAGGCGATGGCGGAATCGAAGATCGCTGCCGAAGAACGCGCGGCGGTTGGGGAATTGCGCGCCATCACCGCGAAGGCAGCGAGCGCGGCCGCGGCGGCGCTGATAGCTCAGGGACATGACGCCAAGGCCGACAAGGCCCTGGTCGACGACGCGATTTCCGGGCTTTAAGCGGAATCGCAGAGACGAAAAAAAAGGCCCGGGATCGCCCCCGGGCCTTTTTCGTTATGCGGTGAGACGGATCAGCCCTGCTGGTGCTGACCGCCAAGCGCACTGATGCCTTCAAGGGCGGTCGATGCAGCTTCCTGTTTGCCTTCGCGGCTGAGGTCGCCGAGGCTGACCATGCCGACCAACTTGTCGTTCGAATCGACGACCGGCATGCGGCGAACCTGACGCTCGGCCATCTGGCTTGCGATGGACTGGATATCGTCGCTGTCGCGGGCGCAGATCACGTCGCTGCTCATCAATTCGCTGACCTGGCAATCGGGACCGAGGCCCTTGGCCGTGCCGCGAACCGCAATGTCACGATCGGTGATCATGCCGACGACCTTGTCATTCTCGCAAACCGGGATTGAGCCGGTATCGGCGCTGAGCATAAAGCCCGCCGCCTGCTGCACACTGTCGCCGGGCGACACAGTCTGGACGTCGGATGTCATGAGATCACGGATATTCATGGGAAGCTCTCCTTCTTGTTGCCGTCTCAACGAACGGGAAGGAGCCGCCGTTCCAAATCCTACGGCGTGTTTTCGGTGAGGAGGTCGTAGGTCGCGACCAGCTCGTCGTTCTGGTTGAAAATCTCGACCGCCCAACGAACCACGCCGGTTTCCTCGCTCTTGAGCGATTTCGACCGGACGCTGAGTTCGACCCGCATGCTGTCGCCGGGGTAGAGCGGGGTCAGAAAGCGCAAATTCTCAAGACCGGTATTGGCCAGGACGGGACCGGGATCGGGGTCGACGAACAGGCCGGCGGCGAAACTGAGGATCAGATAGCCGTGGGCGACGCGCCCCTCGAAGATCGGCGATGCCTTGGCGGCTTCCTCGTCCATGTGGGCATAGAAATTGTCGCCGGTGAACTCGGCGAAATGTTCGATGTCGGCAATCGTCACGGTCCGCGATGCAGTCCTCAGCGTATCGCCGATTTCCAGTTCGCTCATCCGCTTGCGGAATGGATGGTCCGTCAGGAAATGCTTCGGGCCGCCGGGAATATATTGGTCGGAAATCGCCGCGATCATCGCGGGCGTCGACTGGATCGCCGTGCGTTGCATATAATGTTTGACGCCGCGGATGCCGCCCATCTCCTCGCTTCCGCCTGCGCGGCCAGGGCCGCCGTGGACGAGAACGGGGAGGGGGCTCCCGTGGCCGGTCGATTCGGCGGCATTGTCACGGTTGATGACGAGCATGCGGCCGTGGAAGGCGGCCGACCCCTGGATGAAGTCGCGCGCCACATCGGGGGCGTGGGTGAACAGCGACAGTGCCAGACTGCCCATGCCGCGATTGGCCAGTGCGACGGCATCGGCAAGGTCGCGATAGGGCATGATCGTGCTGACCGGGCCAAAGGCCTCGACGTCATGGATGGCGCCGGCGGACCACGGATCGTCGGAGCGAAGCAGCACCGGGGTCATGAAGGCACCGCCGTCGGGACCGATCGTCGCCGATGGATCGCCTGAGACAATCCGCGCACCGGCGTCGACCAATTTCGCGATTTGCGACCGGACGTCGTCGCGCTGGCTGCACGAAACGAGCGCCCCCATCCGGCTATGTTTGTCGCGCGGATCGCCGACCGCGGTCGCCTCCAGCTTTTCGCGGATCGCGGCCTCGACCGCATCGAGATAAGGCTCCGGCGCCATCCCGCGGCGGATGGCCGTGCACTTCTGACCCGCTTTCACCGTCATCTCGTTGACGACCTCGGCCACGAACAGGTCGAATTCCGGCGTTCCCGGGGCGGCATCGGAACCCAGCACCGAAGCGTTGAGACTGTCCTGCTCAGCAACGAAACGGACGCTTTCGCGAAGGACGACCGGGTGATTCTTGAGCTTTGACGCGGTCGCCGCCGATCCGGTGAAGCTGACCACGTCCTGGCCGGTGAGATGGTCGAACAGGTCGCCGACCCCGCCGACGATCAATTGCACCGCGCCCTCGGGCAGCAGGCCGCTTTCGATCATCACGCGGAACGCGGCTTCGCAAAGATAAGCGGTCGAACTGGCCGGTTTGATGATCGACGGAACGCCCGCAAGAAGCGTCGGCGCGAGCTTTTCGAGCATCCCCCAGACCGGGAAGTTGAACGCGTTGATATGCACCGCCGCGCCCTGCAGCGACGTATAGATATGCTGGCCGATGAAGCTTCCGCTCTTCGACAAAGGTTCCACCGCGCCGTCGAGCAGGACGTGGGCGTCAGGAAGTTCGCGGCGCCCCTGTGACGAGAAGGAGAGCAGAGTGCCGGCGCCGCCCTCGATATCGATCCAGCCATCCTTGCGCGTCGCACCGGTCTGGTAGTTGAGTTCGTAAAGCGGCTCCTTGGCGGCCAGGATGGCAAGGCCGAGGCCTTTCAGGATCCGGGCGCGTTCGTGGAAGGTCAGCTTGCGCAGCGCCGGTCCGCCGACATTTCGTGCATGGTCGAGCATAGCGGCGAAATCGATCCCGCCCGATCCCGTGCTGGCGACAATGGTTCCATCGATGGCGCTCGGCAGGTCGCGCGGATCGTTGCCGGCGATCCAGGAATCGCGGGCATAGTTGAGCAGTTGCTGGGTCTTCATGGCGACGCCTTACGACGAAGCGGCGCGCTTGCCAAAGCTCCTTTGCGGGCGGTGCGCGTCGACCATATGATCAGTGCCACCCCGACGACCGCGAGGATCGCGCCGCGCGTCGCCCACGGCCGCTGGTCGAGCATGAAGCTGGATTGCGGCCAGTGAATGTAGCCAAACCCCTGTCCGATCCACAACAGTCCCATCAATAGTGCGGCAATCCCGACGATCATCAACAGCGTCTTCATGGTGTTTCTCCCTTTATGCCGCCGGAGCGACCCGGCACGACC
>JBDTMR010000040.1:0-12018 GCA_039934175.1 Sphingomicrobium sp. | reverse complement strand
GTAGGCGGTCATTGCCTGCTTCTCGCTGGTTATCTCGTAAACCGTTTGGCGGGACAACTGGAGCATACGAGCGGCTGCGGTAATAGTGCAATCGAGCTGGGCGAGAGTGGCTCGAAGCAGGCAGCCGGGATGAGCCGGCACGGGTGCGCTTGGACGGCTCATCGTTGTCTCCATGCGAGTGTTTGGGGCGAGGTCAGCCGACCGGAGGTCAAGCATCGCTGGACAGGCCGTAAGCTGATGGCTGACACACTGGTTTATTGAAATTACGTTGGCGCCGATCGGGGTGCGAGGGTCGATGACAACTACGAGCATCCAGAGTTGAAATCGATTCTGGGGGCCACTTTGGGGGCCACCCACCGGACACGCTCAGAAAAACACAACAAAGTCAGTTCACTAGGCTTCAGATGTTAGTCCTCTCCTGGCACCACGCTCGCATTCGATTGCGGCCATCAGTCATACGTCAATGATATCACCGCGGGATATTCGTAAGGGACGACGCGCGTCATCGCCATAATCTCATCTGATCCGCCTCGGATTAGATTCGCGCTGGATCGGGAAAACACAGAAACGATCTGTTGCGGTGGCAAAATCGGTGTCCACTTACCATCTTCAGGCAATGATACCGCTCTCAATTCTCGATCTTGCGCCGATTGCCGAGGGCAATGACGCAGGCACCGCGTTGAATAATGCTCGCGACCTGGCCCGTCATGGCGAACGGCTTGGCTACAATCGCTTCTGGATGGCGGAGCATCACTCGATGCCTGGCATCGCCAGTGCAGCAACAGCAGTCGCGCTCTGTCATGTCGCGGGCGGGACCAGCACCATTCGAGTGGGTGCTGGCGGGATCATGCTGCCCAATCATTCTCCGCTGCAAGTGGCCGAACAATTCGGCACGCTTGAAGCGCTTTTTCCGGGCAGGATCGACCTTGGGCTTGGTCGTGCGCCAGGCACCGACCAGGCTGCGGCGCAAGCGATGCGCCGGAACCTTGTGTCGGATGCCGGTCAATTCCCGCGCGACGTGGTCGAGCTGCTGGATTATTTCGAGCCTTCATCGCTCGGTCGGCGCGTTCGTGCAGTGCCGGGTGAAGGCATGGACATACCAGTGTGGATTTTGGGATCCAGTCTGTTCGGCGCGGAGTTGGCCGCGCAGCTTGGCCTTCCTTATGCCTTCGCGTCGCACTTTGCGCCGCAGCAGATGATGGCGGCACTGCGAACCTATCGCTCCAACTTTCGTCCTTCGCGCTGGCTTGCGAAACCCTATGCAATGCTCGGTTTCAATGTGTTCGCCGCGCAAAGCGACGAAGAAGGAGAATTGCTCGCCACCTCGCTTCAACAAGCCTTCGTCGCACTCCGAAGCGGGCAGCCTGGAAAGTTGCAGCCGCCGATCGCCGGTTATTCCAGGTCGTTGCCGGCGGAATTCACGGCGCTCCTCGACGGATTGCTAAGTTGTTCGGCGATCGGCTCGCCGGAGACCGTCAGAAGGGATACGGAAGCCTTTGTTGCACGAACAGGGGCGGACGAACTGATGGTGACATCACAGATTTTCGACCATGCTTCACGGGTGCGCTCCTATGAATTGCTCGCGCAGTGCGTTGCCGATCCGGGCAATTAGAGAGCAAAGGTCCGGTCCGGTTCGATTTGCGTCCCAACTTCTAATCAGGCGCGGCGAAAGCCACGCTATCGAATGACAGCGAAAGCGGACCGTCCGTTTTGGATTGTGGGACGTGAATGCCGGCATTGTTTTGGGCCTGCGAACAGTTGGCAATCACTGCGCATCTAGGAAGCTGCGCACGAGTTGAACCGTCGCGGCTGGGTTCTCTTCCATGATCCAGTGGCCCGATCCAGGAACGATGCCCGCGGTGACATCGTCCGCGCCGCCGCGCATGACCTCGGCCATCTGTGCGCCAAAGCGCTTTTCGCCACCTAGCGCGAGGACTGGCATCTTGAGTTTGTCGTTGGCCGCGAGCATTGCTCGGCTGTCGCGTGGAAGCTGTCCACCGTCACTCCCGGTCGGCAATGATCAAGATCGGATTAGTCGACGCTCTGGAAGCCATCTGCATCTGAACCCCAAACACTGGAAACAATGCCTCCCGCGTGCCGAAAGCCATGCATACGTATCGCGCTGGACGCTTTGACGGCGATTCTCTACCCGATGAGCATCGACGAGCGAATGAAGGGGAAATGCGAATGAGCGCCAGTGGCCTGTTGTTGTTCGGCGCGACCGGCGACCTGTCGCGGCGGATGCTTCTACCGTCCCTCTATGCGTTGCATGATGAAGGACTGCTTCCCGAGGGCCTCAGGATCGTCGGCACGGCACGCTCCGAACTCGACGATGCCGGGTTCCGCGACATGGCCAGGACAGCGCTGGACGAGCATCTGCCCGCCGATCGTCGCAATGAAAAGACGGTCCCGACGTTTCTCGATCGCATTGTCTATCAGCCACTTGATGTATCCGACCGCTCGCATTTCGACCTGCTTGCTCGCAAATTGGGTGAGCATCAGCAGGATCTATCGATCTTCCTGTCGACGGCGCCGTCGCTGTTCGAGCAGACGATTGCGGGATTGCAGTCGGCAGGCCTGGCCCATGACGGCGTTCGGATCGGCCTGGAAAAACCGCTCGGGACCGACCTGGAATCGTCGCGCCGCATCAACGATGCGGTGGCCGCGGCTTTTCCCGAGGACCGGATTTTCCGGATCGACCATTATCTGGGCAAAGAAACCGTCCAGAACCTGCTGGCGCTGCGCTTCGCCAATCTGATTTTCGAGCCATTGTGGAACGCGGCATACATCGACCACGTCCAGATTACCGTTGCCGAAACGGTCGGACTGGAAGGTCGGGTCGATTATTACGACGGTGTCGGTGCGCTTCGCGACATGGTGCAGAATCATGTGCTGCAGCTGCTCGCATTGGTCGCGATGGAGCCGCCGTCGGATTTTGAGGCAACCGCCGTGCGCGATGAAAAGGTCAAGGTGCTACGCGCGCTTCGCCCGATCAAATGCAGCGACACCGTGACCGGCCAGTATCGCGCCGGGGCGATCGATGGCCAGCCGGTGCCCGGCTATGACGACGAATTGAAGCGCGATAGCGACACCGAAACCTTTGTCGCGGTGCGCGCCCAGATTGACAATTGGCGCTGGGCGGGCGTGCCCTTCTATCTTCGCACCGGCAAAAGGATGGCCGCGCGGAAAACCGAGATCGTGGTCCGGTTCAAGGCGATCCCGCATTCGATCTTCGCCGCGACGACCCAGCCCAACGAACTGGTCATCTCGATCCAGCCGAAGGAGAATATCCATCTGTCGGTGATGGCCAAGGTGCCGGGACTGGGCCAGGACGGGATCAAGCTACGCAGCGTTCCGCTTGATATTTCGATGCCCGATGCCTTTGCCGGTCCGAAGCGCAGGATTGCCTACGAACGCCTGCTGCTCGACCTGATTCACGGCGACCAGACCTTGTTCGTCCGCCGCGACGAAGTGGAAGCGCAGTGGCAATGGATCGACGCAATTCGCGCCTGCTGGGCGAATGAAGAGCTGCAGCCGCAATCCTATACGGCGGGAAGCAATGCCCCGCCCTCGGCCATCGCCCTGATCGAACGCGACGGCCGCAGCTGGCATGACTGATCGGGCCGCGCGGTGACGCGCGTCGCAATCGTCGGCGCCGGCGCGATCGGCGGCTGGGTTGCGGCCCGTCTGGCATTGGCCGGCCACGACGTGTCGGTGCTTGCCCGCGAAGGCCGGGGCGGGGTGTACGACCGCGGCATCGAATTGATCGAAGGCGACGAGCGGGTCCAGGCCAGCATCCGCGCCAGCGACGATGCGGCGACCTTGGGCCCGCAGGATATCATCGTCTTCGCGACTAAGGCGTTCAGTCTGGCCGCTGCTGCCGAAGCCGCCGCCGCGATGTTGACCGACATCACGCTGATCGTGCCGATGATCAACGGCGTGCCATGGTGGTTCGACGATTTGCCGCTGGCCAGCGTCGATCCAGTCGGGCGGATTGCAGCGACCCTCCCCAGCGACCGTATCATTGGATGCGTCGTCCACGCCTCCTCGCTTCGAGAGGGTCCGGCCTCGATCCGCATTCAAAAGGTCGACCATGTGATTTTCGGGGAGCCGACGGGCGGCGAGAGCGGCCGCGTCGCCGACCTGGTGGAGTTGTTCGATCATGCGAGGATTCCGGCCCGCGCCGACCCCGCGATCCGCCGTGCGATCTGGTACAAGGCGTGGGGCAACATGACGATGAACCCGATTTCCGCGCTGACTCTGGCCAGCGCCGAACAGATTCTCGGCGGCTGTCGGCCATTGATGCTGGCGGCGATGGAAGAGGCCCGCGATATCGGCGCTGCAATCGGCTGTCCGATTATCGAAAGCGGCGAGGCACGGCTTGCGGTTGCCCAGAAGCTGGGCGCCTTCAAGACGTCAATGTTGCAGGATGTCGAAGCCGGTCGGCCGATCGAGCTCGACGCCTTGCTCGGCGCGCCACTAGAGCTCGCTCGGCGGCACCGCATTCCGGCGCCGACGCTGGAGCATCTTTACGCAATGACGCGGCTGATGGCCAAGAGTCGCGGATTGCTTCCCTAAGCGGCGGGTAAGACCCGGCCGCTAACCGATCCGAAGCCGATCCCGACGGCGCCCTGCGCGGCGCAGAAAGCGGTCATCGTCACTTCGTCGCCATCCTCGAGGAAGCTGCGCGTTTCGCCGTTCGGCAGCGTGATCGGCGCCTTGCCACCCTTGGATATTTCCAGCAGCGAGCCGAGACCGCTGTCGGAGGCCGTCGACAAGGTCCCGGTGCCGATCAAATCCCCAGGTTGGAGGTTGCAACCGTTGGAGGAATGGTGGGTGACGATCTGGGCCGCCGACCAGTACATCGCCGAAGCTGCGTCGCCTTCACTCAGGACGTAGGGCGGAAGGCCGGCCTCGCGCATTTTCTCGGTGACCAAGACCGTTCGCAGCTGCACCCCAAGCGCGCCGCGGGCGCGGTCGCCGCTGTCGTCGAGATAGGGCAACGGTGCGGGGTCGGCCCCCGGGCGATCCGGCGTCGGCTGCATGAAGGGGGCAAGCGCATCGGGCGTTACCACCCATGGGCTCACCGTCGTCAGGAAATTCTTAGCCAGGAAGGGGCCGAGCGGCTGATATTCCCACGCCTGCAAATCGCGCGCCGACCAATCGTTGAGCAGACAATAGCCGGCAATGTGGCGCGGCGCCTCGCCAATCGGGATGGTGGTTCCGATGCCGTTGCCGCAGCCGATCCAGATTCCCATTTCCAGCTCGTAATCGAGGCGCCGCGACGGGCCATATTCGGGCACCTCGGCTTCCGGCGGCTTGCGCTGGCCCTTGGGCCGGACCAGTGCCGCGCCCGACACTCGAACCGAACTGGCCCGCCCGTGATAGCCGATCGGGATGTATTTGTAGTTGGGAAGCAACGGATTGTCGGGGCGAAACTGCGTGCCGACGTTGGTCGCGTGATGAATGCCGACATAGAAATCGGTATAATCGCCGACCGTCGCCGGAAGATGCATCGTCGCGGCAATGCCGTCGAAGAGCATCGGCACGATCCGTTCGCGCCATCCGGCGTCCGCCAGCATGTCGCTGAGATGGCGGCGCAGCGAACGGGCATCGTCCGGGCCGCGCGCAAACCAGTCGTTGAGCGTCGACTGAGCCAATGCGTCGGCCCACTCGCCGGGCAGGAAAGCAGTCGCTGCCTTCAGGTCGACGATTTTTTCGCCAATGGCGACCCCGATGCGCGGATTGTCGCCACCGACCGAAAAAATGCCGAGCGGCAGGTTCTGGATTGGAAAATTCGGGTGGCCATTGGCGCTCTCCACCCAGGAGGTACGGGCGGGGTCGTGAGTTTCGTCGATCATGTTCATTCCGGAAGTTGCGCCTTGGGAAAATCCGCCCAGGCCGAATCATAATCGCTCTGCGCACGGTCCAGCGCGTAGCGGGTCGGGACAAAGGGCCAGCAGCTTTCGACCATGAAGGCCATAGTGTTATCGATCTTGACTGGCGCCAACGCAGCCTCGCTTGCCTTGCGCCAACTGTCGACGTCGGGGCCATGACCGCTCATCATATTGTGCAGTGACAGGCCACCCGGCGCAAAGCCGCCTTCCTTGGCGTCATAGGCGCCGTGAATCAGCCCCATTGCCTCGCTCATCACGTTGCGGTGGAACCATGGCGGGCGGAACGTGTCTTCGCCGACCATCCAGCGCGGCGGGAAAATGACGAAATCGGCGTTGGCCCGGCCCGGTGTCTCCGAAGGGCTGGTCAGGACCGTGAAAATGCTGGGGTCGGGATGATCGAAGCTGACCGTCCCGATCGTGTTGAAACGGGCCAGATCGTATCGATACGGTGCAAGGTTGCCGTGCCAGGCAACGACATCGAGCGGCGAATGGTCGAGCGTCATCGTCCACAGGCCATCGAAATATTTCTGGACGATTTCATGATCGCCATCCTTGTCTTCGAATGCCGCCACCGGGGTTTCGAAGTCTCGCGCATTGGCCAGTCCGTTCGATCCAATCGGGCCAAGCTCAGGCAGGCGGAATGGCGCGCCGTGATTTTCGGCAACATAACCTCGGCAATCGCCATCGACATCAACCCGGAATTTCATGCCGCGCGGGACGACCGCGATTGATCCGGGTGCGACGATCATTCGGCCCAGCTCGGTGAAGATCGCCAGCGTCCCGGCCTGCGGCACGATCAGCAACTCGCCATCGGCATTGACGAAAATGCGTCGTTCCATCGAGCGCGTTGCGCGATAAAGATGCACTGCAACGCCGGTCAGTTCGGACGGCGCGCGATTGGTCAGCATCGTCGCCATGCCATCGATGAAGTCGGTGTCGTCAGGAAGATCGGTGAGCGGATCCCAGCGCAACCGGTTGGGGGCGAGCGATTCGCTGATGTCACCGCGTCCGAACAGCCTAGCGTGTTGGTAGCGCTTGTAGGGGAGATGGTCGGCGGTGGGGCGCATCCGGTAAAGCCAGCTGCGGCGATTTTCGTGGCGCGGGGCGGTAAAGGCGGTTCCGCTCAATTGCTCGGCATAGAGCCCGAACGGGGGGCGTTGCGGGCTGTTGCGTCCTCTGGGCAAAGCACCGCTCACGGCCTCGGTTTCGAAATGCCCGCCAAAGCCGGTCAGATAGGAATCAACCGCCGTCATCATTCCTCGCAAGAACCCCCTCGTCGCCGCACGGGCAACGAGGGGGCGTTACGCGTCTCGCCTGATACAATCAAATGAGACAATCAAATCGACATCAGTTGATGTTCACGTCGATCTTGTCGGGAATGTTGATCTCGGTCGTCTTGCTCCCAAACCCCAATTGATCACGGAAGACGAAGAGCAGGACGAGGACGACGATGATCAGCAGCACAACGGCCATCACGCCGCCTCCGCCGCCGCCGCTGTCGCCGGTTTCTACGATCGTCGTGCGTTCGACGCTGTCATGTTCGTCGGCCATCTGGTCACTCCCTGTTGAACTAATTATCGTTGCCGTAACGAACGCGCGCCTCGGCGGGCGGTTCCACAAGGGGAGGGTGCAACGCAAAACGGCCGGGACAAGCCCGGCCGAATGGAATGAGGTTGATGGCACGGCGGCGAAGCCCTGTCGGGCTCTGCCTGGCCAAGGTCGCCTGACCCTAGCCTTGCCGCGCCTTGAAGCGGCGGTTCGTCTTGTTGATGACGTAGGTCCGACCGCGACGGCGAATCACCCGACAATCGCGGTGACGCGACTTGAGCGACTTGAGCGAATTACGAATCTTCATGGCCGGAACGCCTGCCTTGCTAATTTTGTTGTCAGAAAAGGGTCCGAAGACCGGCGGTGCAACTAGTAGCGGGCGCGGTGCAAGTCAAGGGAGTGGTGACGGCTTTCGCAAGGGTCGGGACTAGGCATTGGCGTGTCCCGGCTCTATCAGGCCCGCGAAATTCCCTCCTTCCAAGTCAGGTCCTTCATGTCGCTTACCATTTCCAGCTCGTTTGATTCCGGCAACATCCGGGTCGTTTCCCAGGAGGGGAATGCTGCCCAGCTGGAGATCGTCACGGATCACATGAGCGATTTCTACCAGTGGTTCCACTTCCGGTTGGCCGGCGGTGGCGGCCGCGAAGTGACCCTGAAGATCACCAATTGCGGGGGGTCGGCTTATCCGGACGGCTGGCCGGACTACAAGGCGTGCATCTCGGTCGATCGTGAAGACTGGACGCGGATCGAGAATACCAGCTACGCCGACGGCACGCTGACCATGCGCTTCATGCCGGAAACCGACGTTGTCTGGATCGCTTATTTCGCGCCTTATTCGATGGAACGCCATCACGACCTCATCTCGACTGTCGCGGCGATGCCGGGCGTTTCCTATCGCAGCCTCGGCAAGACACTCGACGGGCAGGACCTCGATTGCCTGACGATCGGCGAGGGATCGGCGACCGTCTGGCTTTACGCGCGCCAGCATCCGGGCGAATCCATGGCCGAATGGTGGATGGAAGGCGCGCTGGAAAAGCTCACCGATCCCGACGACCCCGTCGCCCGAATCCTGCGCCGCGATTGCACCTTCCACATCGTGCCCAACATGAATCCGGACGGGTCGAAGCGCGGCCATTTGCGGACTAATGCGGTCGGCGTGAACCTCAATCGCGAATGGCATGCGCCGAGCGCGGACAAGAGCCCGGAAGTCTTGTTCGTGCGCAACGCGATGGACGAAAATCCGCCGATGTTCGCGATGGACATTCATGGCGACGAGGCGATTCCGGCGAACTTCCTCGCCGGGTTCGAGGGTATTCCCTCGATCACCGAGCGCCAGAGCCGCCTGTTCAAGCTGTTCGGCGACACGCTGGAAAAGCTGTCGCCCGATTTCCAGCAGCAGAAGGGCTATGAGATTGCCGCGCCCGGCCAGGCCAACATGTCGATGTCGACGACCCAATTGGCCGAGCGCTTCGGCGCGGTGTCGATGACGCTGGAAATGCCGTTCAAGGACAATTTCGACTTGCCTGACGAAATCTACGGCTGGGGCACCGAGCGTTCGAAATATCTCGCCCACGCCTGCCTCGATTCGCTTTACGCGATCCTGCCGCAACTAATCGCTTCGGCATCGGCGCAGGCACCAGAAGAGGTTAGCGCCTGATGCCGCGGCTGGTCCTGCTGCGGCACGGTCAGTCGCAATGGAATCTGGAAAATCGCTTCACCGGCTGGTGGGATGTCGATCTGACCGAAACCGGCGTCGAAGAAGCGCGCGCCGCCGGTCAATTGATGAAAGCCAAGGGCATCGACGCCGATGCCTGCTTCACCTCGGTCCTGACCCGCGCCATCCGCACGCTCAACTTTGTGCTCGACGAAATGGACCGAGCTTGGCTTCCGGTGACAAAAGACTGGCGGCTCAACGAGCGCCACTACGGCGGCCTGACCGGGCTCAACAAACAGGAGATGATCGACAAGGTCGGGGCCGATCAGGTCAAGATCTGGCGGCGCTCGTTCGATATCCCGCCGCCGCCATTGGACCATGATAGCCCGTTCGCGCTGGCAGGGGACCGTCGATATGCCGGGATCGCTGTGCCCGATACCGAAAGCCTCAAGGACACGATCGCGCGGGTGCTGCCTTATTACGAGGAGCAGATCGCCCCGCTGCTGCGCGACGGCAAGAATGTGATCGTCGCGGCGCATGGCAATTCGCTGCGCGCGCTCGAAAAGCATCTGTCGGACATCGGCGATGATGAAATTGTCGGACTGGAAATTCCGACCGGCCAGCCCATCGTCTACGAATTAGGCGACGATCTGGCGGTACATGATCGCTATTATTTGAGCGAGCGTTAGGACGGGCGTATCCGGACATCCTGCGCGGCAGCCTTAACAGGCGGCCGTCCCCCGGATGACCTAGGCTTCGGCTTTGCATGACGGATGTCCCACGGACAACCTAAGCGGCAGCCTTATCTCGGTACATGGCTTGGTCGGCACGCTCGAGGACGGCTTCGGGGTCGTCGTCGCCTGCGACCATGGTGAAGCCGATCGCGATGCTCAGCGGCAGCGCATGGCCATTGTGAACGAAATCACAGCTCGCGACTTCGTTGGCCAAGCGGGCCGCAGTGTCGTGGGCATTGGCCTCTTCGGCATGGTCTAGGAGGATCGCAAACTCGTCACCGCCCAGACGGGCGACCAGATCGGTGCGACGGACAGCCCGGACCATTGCCTCGGCGATATAAACCAAGGCGGCATCGCCGACGCCGTGGCCGTAACTGTCGTTGAGCATCTTGAGCCCGTCGAGGTCGACGAACAGCAATGCGCTCGGCGTCTTGTGGCGCGCGCGTCGTGCGATGGAAATTTCGAGCTGGCGGACGAGTCCCCGGCGATTCGCGATCGGGACCAGCGGATCCATGTGCGCGACCCGGTCGAGTTCCTCGATTCGCTCGCCAAGGCGCGCGACCTCGCCCCGCAGACGCTCGATTTCGCCGTTCAGCGCCGACCTCTCGGCCCCGGACAAGACATCTTCCATGGTTGTCACGCTCTCGATTCCCCCATGACTTCATAACTCAGGTTAAGGTTCTTGGAAAGATTGCTTGTTGCGTCACTTCGGATTGCGCCGAAGCGGCCTTGCACCTAAACCCCGCATTCCGCTTCGCCAGCAAGGGACTTTCGATGAACGACGCCAAGGTCGGCATCATCATGGGTAGCCAGTCTGACTGGGACGTCATGCGCCATGCATCGGAAACGCTCGACGTGCTTCAAGTCATTCATGAGACAAAGATTGTTTCGGCTCACCGAACCCCGAAAAGATTGGTCCAGTATGCCGAGGGCGCGCGCGATCGCGGCCTGAAGGTCATCATCGCTGGCGCCGGCGGAGCGGCGCATCTGCCGGGCATGGCGGCGTCGATGACCGCCCTTCCGGTGCTTGGCGTCCCGGTCGAATCGAAGGCGCTCAAGGGGATGGATAGCCTGCTCTCCATCGTCCAGATGCCCGCCGGAATTCCCGTCGGTACACTCGCCATCGGCAAAGCCGGCGCAATCAATGCGGCGTTGCTGGCTGCTGCGATCCTCGCGACTTCGGACGAGGCGCTGGCGCAGCGCCTCGCCGACTGGCGTGCCTGCCAGACCGACAGCGTCGCCGAAAGCCCGCAATGAGGCTTGCGCCGGGGTCGACCATCGGAATCATCGGTGGTGGCCAGTTGGGCCGGATGATGGCGATTGCCGCCGCCCGAATCGGCTATCGCTGCCACATCTTCGATCCGCACGAGGCACCCTGCGCCGCCGAGGTTAGCGGCGCGTTCACACGGGCCGCGTTCGATGATGAAGCGGCGCTCGCGGCCTTCGCCGCCGCCTGCGACGTCGTTACCTACGAATTCGAGAATGTCCCGGTCGCGCCGCTCGCAGTGGTTGGTTCGAAACTCCATCCTGGAACGCGAAGCTTGGAAATCGCGCAGGACCGCGCGGCGGAAAAGGAATTTCTAGAGGGGGTCGGCGCTCGGATCGCGCCATGGCATCGGGTCGACACGATCAGCGATGCCGAATCGGCGGAAGAAAAACTCGGGACGCCTTTCGTGCTGAAAACCCGCCGTCTCGGCTATGACGGCAAGGGCCAGGCATGGGTGCGGGAAGTCGGCCGCTCCGCTGCGGCCTTCGAAGCAATCGGATCGCAGCCTGCAGTGGCCGAAGAAGGCATTGTCTTTGGCGCGGAATTTTCGGTGATCGTTGCACGCGACGGCAGCGGGCAAACCCGAAGTTTCGATCCGCCGAGAAACGACCATCGCGACGGCATTCTTCGGCGTTCGACCGTACCGGGCGGCGAACTTGTCGCAGCCCAGACGGAGGAAGCGACTGCGCTCGCCGGTCGGATCGCGACCGCGCTTGGCCATGTCGGCGTGCTGACGGTCGAATTCTTCGCGACCGCCGAGGGGCCGTTGGTCAACGAAATCGCGCCGCGCGTCCACAACAGCGGACATTGGACGATCGAGGGCGCCCTGACTTCTCAGTTCGAACAGCATGTCCGTGCCATCTGCGGTCTTCCGCTCGGCGATCCGGGACTGGTCGCAGCGACAGCCAGCATGGAAAA
>JBDTMR010000039.1:0-12034 GCA_039934175.1 Sphingomicrobium sp. | reverse complement strand
AGGAGATGCAATATTCGATCGACCGGCTGAGCGGCGAATTCGGCGCCAATGTCGAGCAGGTCGCGCATCGCTTCACGACTTTGAGCCGCCCTGGCCAGCGCGGCGTGCCATTCTTCATGCTTCGGGTCGATCCGGCCGGCAACATCTCGAAACGCTATGCCGGCGATCAATTCCCGTTCAGCCGCTTTGGCGGCACCTGTCCGCGTTGGAATTTGCACGCCGCCTTCCAGGCCACCGGGCAGGTTGTTACGCAATTGATCGAAACGCCCGACGGGCATCGTTATTTTACCGTCGCGCGAACGATCGAGCGGCCGATCAAGACCGAACTTGGCGGCGGTCTGTTGGCGATCGGTCTGGGCTGCGACATCGAACATGCCCACAAATTGCACTGCGCGGAGGGATATGACCTGGCGCGCGCGCCGGTCACGCCGGTCGGGCCGGCCTGCGCGATCTGCCCGCGGCTCGACTGCGGCTATCGCGCGACCCCGCCGCAGGGCCGGATGCTTGCGGTCGACCGGTCGAGGAAGACGATTTCGCCCTACCCGTTCGTCACCGGCTAAGCCTTTGCATTTTGCGGCGCGGCGCGGCTAAGGCTTTCGCCCATGAATCACGAAGAAATTCTGGCCCGGATTGCCGCCGCCGCCGACCTTCCGGCGCTCGATGCGCTGCGCGTCGAAACGCTCGGCAAGTCAGGCAGCGTTACTGCCATGCTCAAGAGCCTTGGCGGCATGGACGCAGAGACCCGGACCCGCGAAGCGCCCGCCATCCATGCGCTTCGCGAGACGGTGACCGCCGCGCTTGGCGCGCGCAAGGACGCGCTTGAGAATGCCGAGCTTGAGCGGCGATTGGCCACCGAGCTTCTCGACCTGTCGCTGCCCGCGCCTTCCGCGCCGCGCGGGTCGATCCACCCGGTCAGCCAGGTGATGGACGAGCTGACCGAGATTTTCGCCGATCTCGGCTTCGCAGTCGCAGAGGGGCCCGAGATCGAAGACGACTGGCACAATTTCAGCGCGCTCAACATTCCCGAAAGCCATCCGGCGCGCGCGATGCAGGATACCTTCTATGTCGAGGGCGACGGCCACATGGTGCTGCGCACGCACACCTCGCCGGTGCAGATCCGGACGATGCAGTCGCAGAAACCGCCGATCCGGATCATCGCGCCGGGGCGCGTCTATCGCAGCGACAGCGACGCCACCCACACGCCGATGTTCCACCAGATCGAGGGGCTGGTGATCGACAAGGGAATCACTTTGGGCCACCTCAAGTGGACGCTTGAGACTTTTCTCAAGGCGTTCTTCGAGCGCGATGACATCGTGCTTCGCCTGCGCCCGAGCTATTTCCCGTTCACCGAGCCGTCGGCCGAGGTCGATGTCGGCTGGTCGATGGAAAAGGGCCGCCGTGTCGTCGGCGGATCGGAAGGCTGGATGGAAGTGCTGGGCAGCGGGATGGTGCATCCCAAGGTGATCGCCAATTGCGGGCTGGACCCAGACGAATGGCAGGGTTTCGCGTTCGGCACCGGTGTCGACCGGCTGGCCATGCTGAAATATGGAATGGACGATCTGCGTGCCTTCTTCGACGGCGATTTGCGCTGGATGAAGCATTACGGCTTCCGATTCCTCGACGTCCCCACACTGAGCGGGGGAGTCGGCGCATGAAGTTCACCTTGTCATGGCTGAAAGAGCATCTCGATACCGACGCCAATGCGGCGACGGTCGCCGATCGGCTGACTGCCATCGGGCTTGAAGTCGAAGAGGTCAGCAATCCGGCCGAGGCGCTCAAGCCGTTCCGGGTCGCCAAGGTGCTGAGCGCAGAGCGCCATCCGCAAGCCGACAAGTTGCAGGTGCTGATGGTCGATGCCGGCGACGGTGAGCCGTTGCAGGTGGTGTGCGGGGCGCCCAACGCGCGCGCCGGAATGATCGGCGTGTTCGGCGGCGCGGGCACCTATGTTCCGGGCAGCGATTTCGTCTTGAAGAAGACGGCGATCCGCGGCGTTGAATCGAACGGCATGATGTGTTCGTCGCGCGAGCTGCAGCTGGGCGACGACCACGACGGGATCGTCGAGCTTCCCGCCGACGCACCGGTCGGGACGAGCTTTGCCGATTATGCCGGTCTGGACGATGCGTTGATCGACGTTGCAGTCACGCCGAATCGTCAGGATTGCATGGGCGTTCGCGGTATCGCCCGCGACCTTGCCGCCGCCGGATTGGGGACGCTCAAACCGCTTTCGGACGTCTACCGGATGGCCTCCGCACCGTCGGGCGACGGCGCCGGTCCCGACGTTCGCACCGACGATCCCGAAGGCTGTCCGGCGTTCTACGCGCAGGCGGTATCCGGCGTGACCAATGGTGCCTCGCCCGACTGGATGCAGGCCAGGTTGAAAGCGATCGGGCAAAAGCCGATTTCCGTTCTGGTCGACATCACCAACTTCGTATCGATCGACCTTGGCCGACCCTTGCACGTCTATGACAAGGCGAAGCTGACCGGCGGTCTGGTCGCGCGCCGCGCCAAGGAAGGCGAGACCGTCCTCGCGCTGAACGGCAAGAGCTACGCGCTCGACCCGTCGATCACGGTGATTGCCGACGACACCCAGGTCCACGACATCGGCGGAATCATGGGCGGCGAGGATTCGGGCGTGTCCGATACGACCACCGACGTCATCATCGAATGCGCCTTCTTTGATCCCGACCATATCGCCAGGACCGGCCAGAAACTGGGCCTGACCAGCGATGCCCGCCAGCGCTTCGAGCGCGGCGTCGACCCGGCTTTCCTTGATGACGGATTGGCGATTGCGACCTGGCTGGTGACCGAGCATTGCGGCGGCGCGCCGAGCGGGATTACCCGCGCCGGCCTCCCGCCGCTCAATGAACGGCGTGTCCCGTTCAAGCCCGAACGCGCCGCCGGACTGGGTGGCATCGATGTGCCGGTCGACGAGCAGGTCGCCATTCTCGAGCGGCTGGGTTTCGTCATCGACGGTGGCGAGGCGATCGTCCCGACTTGGCGCCGCGATGTCGTTGGCAGCGCCGACCTGGTTGAAGAAGTCACCCGCATCATCGGCTTCGACAAGATTGCCGCCGCGCCTTTGCCACGCGCCGATGGCGTCGCCCGCGCGACCGCGACCCGCGGCCAGATGATCGAGCGCCGCGCCCACCGCGCCGCCGCCGCGCGTGGACTGGACGAAGCGATCACCTGGAGCTTCGTCACGGAGAACGATGCCGCCTTGTTCGGCGGTTCCGCCTTCGTGCTGGCCAATCCGATCAGCGAAGAAATGAAGCATATGCGGCCTTCTTTGATCCCTGGCCTGGCCACCGCGACGCGCCGCAATCTCGATCGCGGCGCAGCGAGCGTCCGTCTGTTCGAGGTCGGTCGTCGCTATCTTGCCGATGGCGAGCGACCGACGCTGACGCTGATGCTGGCCGGGGAGCGAAGCGAACGCAGCTGGCAGGACGGCAAGGCCAAGGGCTTCGACGCGTTCGACGCCAAGGCCGAAGCGCTGGCTGTCCTTGAGGCCGCCGGTGCGCCCGTCGGCAATCTGCAATTGTTCATGGATGCGGGCGAAACCTGGCACCCGGGTCGTTCGGCCAGGCTGGGGCTGGGGCCGAAGATGATACTTGCCGCATTCGGCGAACTGCACCCGCGCATCGCCAAGGCGCTCGACGTTCCGGCCGGAACCGTCGCGGCCGAAATCTTCCTCGACGCGATTCCGGCGCCGCGCTCCGCTGAGCGCGCGCGTGCCGCCTTCACGCCGCCAGCGCTGCAATCGATCAGCCGCGACTTCGCGTTTATCGTGCCCTGCGACCTGTCGGCCGATGCGCTGGTCCGGGCGATCAAGGGGGCGGACAAGGCACTGATTACAGACGCCCGGATTTTCGACCGCTACGAGGGCGAGCAGGGACTGAGCCTGGCGATCGAGGTGACTATGCAGCCGACCGAGAAGACGCTGACCGACGCGGAAATCGGCGACGTGTCGGGCAAGATCGTCGCGGCGGCTGCAAAGCTTGGCGCAACGCTTCGATCCTAAATGTTCGAGTGAGGCCGTGACGGAATAAATCCGTGACGTCAGTGTTGTCCGCTACGCGGCAGACCGGCCGCTTTCACCGTCTCTCGGCTATGATCGAAATCGCATTGCGACGTCGACCTTAGGCTCGGCTGTTCAAGACGTTAATCGCTGCATGAACCCTCGCTTCGACCTGATCGCGCCTCAGGCCCGGCGGAATGATCTCGCCGACCTTGAAATGGACGACGCCGGGCGGCTTGGCAAAGCCGTGCTGCCACAGGCGTCCGCTGTCGACCGCGACCGGAACGACCGGCAGCCCGAGCATTCGGTACATTCCGGCAAAACCCGGGCGCAATTCAGGTTGCTGTCCGCTGGGGACGCGGGTGCCTTCGGGAAAGATGACGATGGGTCGATGATCGGCAATCGCCGCCTTGCCCTGCGCCATCATCTCGCGAAGCGCGGCGGCGCCCGCCGACCGATCGACCGGAATCACGCCATAGCGCCGGCAAACCCAGCCGAAGAGCGGAGAGTAGGCCAATTCGCGCTTCATCACGACGACCGGCGTGTCGGCGAAGCTCAAGGTATCGATCGCCTCGACCATCGATTCATGTTTGACCGCGATCAGGTAGGCGCCGTCGGGAATCGCGCCGTCCCATTGGAAGCGGATACCGAGTATATCGCGGAGCAGCCAGCGGTGCGACCTGGACCAGCTATGCACGATCGCGCGGACCGGCCGGCTACCGAACGGGCTGAACAGGATCACGCCCAGCACGTGGCCGGTCGTGCTGAGAAAAAACAGAAACATGAAAAACGCGGAACGAAGACTTGCCATCAGATGTCGAGCCATACCGCCAGTCGGCGCAGGATATACTTATTATATTCGCCGAACAGGGTGATGAAGCGCGGTTCGCTGACCACTGCATCTTCGACGATCTGATATTTGTCGCCCAGCACGCGGTGAAATTCATAGGCGGCGCGGCGCATATGCCAGTCGCTGGTGATCAGGCGCAAGGAGCGATAGTCGCGTCGGTCGAGCCAGCGCTTGGCCTCTTCGGCATTCGACCGCGTATCGACCGATTCGGAGCCGAGGTCGACGCAGCAATTGACCAGCCTCTTCTTGCCGCCCAAGCGTCGGATCAGGTCGGCCTTCGTCACCGACGGGTCGGCCCCGGCGATCAGCAGGCGCTTGCCTTCACCTTTGCCGAGCAATTCGACGCCGCGCTCGATCCGCCCTGCGCCACCGGTAATTGCGATGATCGCATCGGCCTTGCGTGCCGGATTCGCCGGGACCCCGAGCGTGATCGAAAACAGGAAAAAACCGAGCGCGTAGAGAATGACGACAAGCGCACCGAAACGAAGGATCACAGCTTTGCTCCGAGGTGACGGAGCACGGCGCGGCGCGCGACCAGGGTGGCGAGGACCGTACCGGCAACCGGAAGCAATGCCAGCAGCAGGACGTGGAGCGGGCCGAGCAGCGGGCCCATCGTCAGATCGGAAAGCCAGCGCGACGCACCGCCGGCAATGACCAGCAGGACAATCCCTGCAGTCGCCGCGCCGATGGTGCCACCAACCAGCGCATCGAGCGCCATCTTGCGCTGGAAGAGGCGCGCAATCTGATCGTCGGTGGCGCCAACCCCGTGCATGATTTCGATCGTCGAACGCTGCGTATCGAGCGCGCCGCGCGTCGCCAGCACGACCGAGGCCGCGGTCGCCAGCGCGATCAGGATGACAAGCGCTGCAGCGAGCAGGCCAAGCGCACGAAGCGCGGTGAGTGCTGGCCCAAGCGATTGGGCGTGGGCCACCAACCGAGCCCCGGGGACGCCCGCGATCGCCGCCGCAATCGCTTTGCGCGATGCACCCGGGGCAAGATCGACATCGATCATCGCGGGCAGCGGCAGGTCGCCAGCCGCCGCCTGCGGCCCCATCCACCGTTCCAGCGTCCGGCGCATTTCGGCTTGTTCTACGGGACGAACGGCGACGACGCCCTGCGCCTTGCGAAGCGATGCGGCGAGCGCTGGCGCCGCGGCGGCATTGCCGTCGACCTGGACGGTGTAGCGCTGGGCAATTCCCTGCGCGGCGATCGATGCGGCCTGGCCGAGCGCAAGGCCGGCAGCGCCGATTACGACCATGACGAACATCATGATCGCGATGACGAACGGCATCGGGCCTTCGAGCCGGCCGCCGCCGAGCAGCCGCGATTCCGCCGGGCTGGCGGCAAGAAGCGCGCCGATCATGCGCCGTCGCTCCGCTGCGGTGGGTGGCGCAGCGCACCGGTCGGATCGACGACCTGCCCCTGGTCGAGCCGCATCATGTGCGCCCCCGGGGTCGCCTTCACCAGCGACATGTCGTGGGTGGCGATGATGATCGTCGTGCCCAGCCGGTTGAGCGCGGTCAGCAGGAAGAGGATGCGCTGCGCCATTTCGGCATCGACGTTGCCGGTCGGTTCGTCCGCAATCAGCAGTTCGGGACGGGCAATCACCGCGCGCGCAATGGCGACGCGTTGCTGCTCCCCGCCCGACAAGGTGGCGGGCCGGGCGCTGGCGCGATCGGACAGCCCGACCCAAGCGAGCATTTCGCGCACCGGTCCATCGATGTCGCGGTCGCTGGCCCCGGCGATGCGCAGCGGCAAGGCAACATTATCGAACGCGGATAGATGCGGGATCAGCCGAAAGTCCTGGTAGATCACGCCGATCCGGCGGCGGAATGCGGGCAAGGCGGCGCGCGGCGCTTCGCTCAGTTCCGCGCCGAACAGTCGGATCAGCCCGCGCGTCGGGCGCTGGGCCAGATACAATAGCTTGAGGAGCGAGGTCTTGCCCGCGCCCGACGGCCCGGTCAGGAAGTAGAAGGCGCCCGCACTCAGCCGGAAATCGAGGTCGCACAGAACCTCGGCGCCGGTCCCGTACCGAAGCCCAACCCGGTCGAATTCGACGATGCTCGCCAGAACGTCCACCCCTCACCCGGCCACCAAGCGGCCATGCCTTGCTACTGGCATGGGAGTGTCGCCTTGCCAATGCCGTCAACATGCTGTTTATCAATTCGTGAACAACCAAGGGAGGGCGCGCGCTTTCGGCTATGATCCTGACCTGTCCCGAATGCAGCACCAAATATGTCGTCAAGGACGGCGCGATCCCCGAAGGTGGTCGCAAGGTTCGCTGCGCATCCTGCAAGCATAGCTGGCACCAGGATCCGGAAGTCTTGGAAGACGAGACGCTGGACACGGAAGACCTCGCCCTACCGCAGCCCGCCGCCGCACAAGGCGAAGCGCCCGGGCCTACGCCGTTCGCCGGAGCGGGGGATATCGTCCATGACGATTCCGCCGACGCGATGGAGGAGGCGCGGGTCATCCGCGCCGAGACGACCGGCGATCGCGAGGCCGAACACGACCATGATCCGCAGTGGCAGGCCGTCGACACCGGCGCGGCATGGCAGGACGCGCCCGCACCGGTCGCCGCGCCCGCCGACGAGTTCGAACCCTTCTATCCCACTGACGACGAGGGCGAAGCGCCGCGCAGCAAGTGGCCGCTGGTGGTCGGCATCATCCTGTTGATCGCCGCTGCGGTAGTCGCTTTCTGGTATTTAGCGCCGTCGTCGATGAAGCAGCAGGTCGGCTTGACCCAGGGTGGCAGTCCGCTCGAGGTGATGGCGATCAACAACAACCGCCAGCCATTGGCGAGTGGCAACGACCTGTTCACGGTCAGCGGACGGATCATCAATCCGACTGCAACCAGCCAGCCGGTCCCGCCGTTACGGGCAGAGTTGCTCGACGAGAGCAAGACGAAGGTCCTTCACAGCTGGATGATCTCGCCGCCGGTCGACACGCTGTCGCCAAACGAGAGTCGCGTCTTTCATAGCGCCGAAATGGACGTTCCCGACGGCGGCAAGTTCATCCGCGTCCGCCTCGCGACGTCGGGCTGAGCCTTATTCGAATTCGATGAGTCGGGCCGGGCGGCTGGTGCCATCCTCGATCCGGACGCTGATGTTGGTCAGCCGTGCTTCACCGGGAACATCATTGCTTCCCCACTGGAGACGCGCCCCGCGAACGATCCGGACGGTGGCGCGCGCTTCGGCACGAACGCTCGTTGGTGGAGCGGTCGGGATCGGCGTTGCGAGCGCGGCGGCGAGGAATATTTCCAGGACCATGTTCATGACTAAGCATGAATGGCGGAAAAGGTTAATCGCTTGTTAGGGTTTGTCCCGAAATGGACCTATCCGATGGGCGTTGCGCGTGCCGAAACGCTCTGCTAGAGGCGCCGCCTTACCAGAGGCGGCGGGCGTTTCCCGTCGTTTTTATCAAGTGCGGTCGTGGCGGAACTGGTAGACGCGCAACGTTGAGGTCGTTGTGGGCGAAAGCCCGTGGAAGTTCGAGTCTTCTCGACCGCACCATTTCCTTCTTTGAGATTCAATTGAGGCCGTTCAGGCGATTATCTCGGATTCGTGAGAATGCGTCGCAGCAGCCTCGAGTTTAACGGAGAGCGTTTGGCGGTTTGTCGATTATAGCGCGGTTTTCTGCGATATTTTGCAGCGGGGTCACCCTTACGATGCCCAGCCGCGCCAAGGGTGCATCGCCGCTGACGAACGCCGCGACCCCGAGATTTCGTTCGACCTGAGCGATTTTCGCGCTCTCGCTGGTCAGGCGGATGACGTATTTTCCATAAGCGACGCGCTCGAACAGGAAGAAGCCGTCATAGTCGCTCCGCGTGGTGCCGATGACCTTGCCGGATTCGTCGACCAGCTCGATGTCGAGGCCTTCAAACCCTTCGCCGTCGCCGCGAACGATGCTGCCTTCGATATCGCCGGCCCCGACCAGTCCGATTTCGACCTCGGCAGCGACGCCGGGGCGAGGGATAACGACCTGGAGCGCCTTTTTCGGCGCCAGGGTCGGGTCGGCCAGCGTGCTGCTGTCGATTCCGACGGCAACGGGGATGTAATTGGTCAGGCCGGGGATCAGCACCGATCCATTGGCGTCGGTCGTTCGCTCGGCAAGGCGAGGCCCGGTGGTGATCTGTGCCCCTTTTTCGAAGGGTTCACCGGCATCGCGGCGGCCATTGTCGTTGAGGTCGCGGTAAACGGTGGCGCGCACCGCGCCGGAGCTGGCGAGCGGCTGGCGGGACAAGCGAACACCCCGCGACGACGGATCGAGCGAGAAATTGAGGTTGAACCCGACCGCAACCGACCCATCGGTGGCCGCTTCGCCGGTCAGGGCGATTGCCATCGTGTCGAACCGGCGAATATGGCTCAATCGTCCGCGCGCGAGCCCGGACGATGCCTCGTAAGCGACCGCAGCCTCGAAATCGGCCTTTTCCGAAGCCGACCAATAAGCCGACACCTCGGCGCTTCGGAATTCCCCTTGCGGTAGCACGTTCCATGTCCCCGATCCGCGCAACCGGACATCGCCGATCCGCCCCGAAGCGAGCAAGGTGGTTTCCAGTTCGTCCGCCGGAGCGCCTGCGCCAGGAGTCCATTGTTTTCGGTAACGCACTTCTCCCGACAGGTTGAAGCGGTTGATATGGCTGGATAATCGCATCGCCGCTTCGAGCTGGCGGCCATTGTCGCCGCGGTCGCGGTAGCGCACGTCTCCGTGCACCGGGATCAAGGCCCGGCCGAGCTTGACCGGCGCGTCGAGCGACACGCGCGCTTCGCGATATTTCGCCTCGCGCACACCGTTCAGGCGGAAATCATTGGCCGCAATTGCTTCGGCGCTCAGGCTGACGTCGCCCAATCGGGTCAGAAGCTGGGCGCGGGTCGCCATTCCGCCCTTGTCGTCGCGCGCTGCCGCGACTTCGATCAAGGCCCGACCGATCGATCGCCGGACGGTGCCTTCGATATAGGTCAGGCGCTCGTCTTCGAGCTGGACCGACTGCACGACCAGCGAAACCGACGTATTCTTGTCGATTCCGTAGGCGACGGCGGCGGTGGCCTGCGCCTTGGGCCGGTCCGATGTATCCTGGGTGCGCTGAAAATTGACCAGATCGCGGCCGGGCTGATTGGCGCCGACCCAATACCATAATTGCCCGGGCGGGACGTTTTCCTGCCCGACATTGAGGTTTTCGGTGCGGGTTCGGATCTGGCCTTGCGGGCCGTACAGGACGATGTCGATCTGGTTGTCGCCATAGACCAGCTGGACGTCTTCGAAGATGTAGCGCTGCGATCCGTCGGACGAGGCGAAGCCGAGCAATTGGCCGTTACGATAGAGTTCGGCTTCCCATCCGGGCTGCAAATCTCCCTCGAACCGGGTCCGGTCGAAGGTCGACGGCGTGTACAGCGGCTGATTGGTCACGGCGAAGCCGCGTCCCGAAGCGCCCGAGCCGAGCAATTTGCTACTTCGGCCCGAAACGTCGCCGAATTCGAAGTTGGTCGCGTTGAGCGGACCGAGCAAGCCGCCATCGGGATCGGATCGGAAGGCGCGGAAGCGCGCGACCTGGAGTTTTCCGCGATCGTCGGTGGAAAGCTGCGCATTGTAGGAAAGCTGGGCGATCTCGCCGGCGGCATAGACGGCAGCGCGGCGATCGACTCGCGTTCCGGTCTCGGCGCGATAGGTTACGCCGCCGCTGACGACGAAATCCATCGCTGGGCGGCGCCACATTCGGTACGGCAATTTGACCTGGGGAAGCGAGCCGAGCTCGACCGAGGCATTCTTCTTGAGTTGCGCCGCGCGGCGATGTCGTTCGGCGGCCAGTTCGACCGGCAATTTCGCTTCGGATTCGATGGTGAGGGCCGAACCGGACAATTTCGGCTGGAGCGACAGGCCGAACCAGCGTCCCAGCGCTGCGGTATCGACGCACCAGCCCTCCGGGACGTCGCGGACGGCGCTGACAGCGAGCTTTTCGGCCTTTTCGCCGTAACGGACGGTGGCAGTGGCCCGGTCGACGACCAGCTTGTTGGATTCCTTGATTGCCCACCCCTGCATCGTGCCCGCCGCCACATCGACCTTGAGTGGAAGGTCGAGCGCGTCGATGAAATCGCCGATGACGACGCATGTCCCCTGCGGTGTCTGATAGGCGCGAACGCCTTGACCGAGGCGCGTCGTTCGGATGTCGACATCGAGAAGATATTGCGAATCAGGATCAGCGGCCCACGAGTCGGTTGGTGCGCTTGCGCCAAACGCGCCGACAGCGCCGACCGTAGCCAGCGCCGCAAGCGCGAGGACATCGAGGCCCCGCTGCCACCGGAATCGCACCGATTTGCTCCTTTGCCCCGGCCCTTCCCTAGCGCAGGACCGCTTGGGTCGAGGCCATCGACACCGATCCGCTGTCGCTGACCTCGACGAATTCGACCGTCACTTGGCCGTTGGCCGAAGCGGCAAGGTCGGGATTGACCGGGATGACGAGATGGCGCTGGCCGATTTCCGTATAGACCGCGACCCCGCGCTGCTGGGCGATCGGATCCTTGATGCCGGCCTTGAAAACACGGACGTCGCCATAGACCGAGCGATCGCCACCGCGGACGAGATCGAGCGCAACCGCAGGCTTGCCGTCGGCCTTGGTCAGTGAAACATTGGCAATGCCGACCTTGGCCTGGAGATTGCCGAGCCGCACGACGACGGGAATCGTCACCCCGTATACCGGGATCAACTCGAAGCCGATCCCCTTCACTTCCTGCTTGGGAGCGACTGGGCGCGGCTTGGGAACAGCGCGAAACAGGATGTGGGCGCGATATTCGCCATCGGCCAGTCCTTGCGGCGCGCGTGCGGCGATCCGGATCGTCTGCGGCTGGTTCGGCGCGATGGTTACTCGGCGCGGCGCATAGAAGATCATGTCTTGTGCGATCTTTTCGCGGTCGTTGGCGACAGGCACCTCTTCCAATGCACCGGCGGGCGTCATCCGCCGCAATTCGACGGAGACGCGGTAGGTCGCGACTTCTTCGCCGATATTGCTGAGCACGATTTCCGCGCCACGCGAGCCATTGAGGATGATCCGCGTCGGGGCGACCAGCAGGTCGCCGACACCGGCCTGAGCAGGCGCCGCGAGCACCATCGAAGAAACCGCAGCGATCGAGAACAATTTACGCATGAGGGTCATCAACCATCTCCACTTGATCCGT
>JBDTMR010000038.1:0-12124 GCA_039934175.1 Sphingomicrobium sp. | reverse complement strand
GTTCGACAGCGCGGTGAAGATGGGGCGCCAAGCGCTCAAGCAAGTCGGCTTCGACCGCGAAATCATCGATCGCGTCGAGCGCGAGTATCGCGGCCGAGACTGCGAACGATTGGAACGGCAGAGCGCGACCGGCGATCTTCACGCGGGCCAGGAGCGTGCGTTCAGCGCCAGCCGATCGATGGTCGACGAGTCAGGCAGCGCGGGCGAGAAAACTGGCGAGGACGTCACGCGCGACCGAGCGGTCGACGAAGGCCCGGCCGATCCCGCGCACAAGCACCAAGGTTAGCCGACCTTCGGCGTTTTTCTTGTCGAGCGCCATCCAGTCGATCAGCGTGCGCCGATCGACGCCAGTGTCGGCAATTCGGGTCGGAAGCCCCACTGACGCCAGATGCGCAGAAACTCGCTCTGCGTCATCGTCGGTACAAAGCCGAAGCATGGCGGCTAGACGGAAGGCGGTCGCCATTCCGATGGCGACCGCTTCGCCATGCAGCAAGCCACCAAGGCCGGCAGCCGATTCGATGGCGTGACCGAAACTGTGACCAAGGTTGAGCAGGGCGCGAACGCCCGTGCCTTCCTCGGGATCGGCCGTGACGAAACGCGCCTTGGCGTTCAGGCAATACGCGATCGCATGTTTGCGGGCGTCAGCCTCACCGTTCACGACCGCCGCGCCGTGGCGTTCGCACCACAGGAAGAATTCGGGATCGTCGATCAGTCCGTATTTCGCGATCTCCGCATATCCCGCGATGCACTGGCGACGATCGAGCGTGTCGATCAATGAGGGATCGACGACAACCAGTGCGGGTGGATGGAACAGGCCGACGAGGTTCTTGACTCCGTTGGAATCGATCGCGGTCTTGCCGCCAACCGCGCTATCGGCCTGCGCGAGCAGGGTCGTGGGAACGTGGATAACCGGGCTGCCGCGCATGTAGAGCGCCGCGGCAAGACCAGTCAGGTCGCCGACCGATCCGCCGCCAAGGGCGATAATCGGGGTTCCGCGCTGTACTCCGCGCTCGGTGAGCGCTGTGACAAGTTGGCGCAGGCCGTCCCAATCCTTGGCAGCTTCTCCCGAAGGAACGAGAATCGGCGGAAGCATCGCGACGTCGCCCAGCTTTGCGCCATGCAGGCCGAACACCGTCTTGTCGCTGACCAACGGCAACAAACGGCCCCTGGACAAGCGATCGATTTCAGGCAGCGTGCTCGAAAGGTCGCCGACTATGATGTCGTAACAGGTCTGGCCGTGGGCCACGGTGATGGTCGTCATGATTCCAGGTGACGCTCGACTGCGGTAATGATCCGCTCGACCACGTCGTGGTGTCCGCCGCCGCCGCTGACGATTCGAATGTGCGCTTCGGCATAGGAATGGCGCCGTTCCTCGGCGAGTCGTTCCAGGGTTGCCTTCGCGTCGCCGCCGCGAAGCAAAGGCCGAGTGTCGCGCCGCGACGTCCGTTCCGCGAGCACCGCGACCGGCGCGTCGAGCCAGACGGTGATTGCGCGCTGATTGAGCAATTCGCGGGTTCGGGGATCGACGAAGGCACCGCCGCCGGTGGCGATGACGCCCACCGACCCGTCGATCAGTCGGGCGACCAGTCGGCGCTCGCCATCGCGGAAATCCTTTTCGCCGAAGCGCTCGAAGATTTCGGCCGCGCTGTAACCGGCTGCATCTTCGATTGCGTCGTCGCTGTCGACAAAGGGCAGGCCCAGACGTTTGGCGAGACGACGTCCCACCGTCGACTTGCCAGCTCCCATCAGGCCGACAAGGACGATCGGGCGATCAAGATTGTCGATCTGCTTTTCCACATTGCGGGCTATACATAGGGATGGGTGGTCGGGCAAAAGGCCTCGAACCATCAATCATGACGGAAAATATATGCCCCGCGGAATCTTGTTGCTGATCCTCCTCCTACTGGTCGTCGTCAGTGCGATCTTCTTCCTGTCGTCAAGCGTCGACAAGGTGCCGCAAACCGTGATTGAGAGTGAAGTCGCCAGCGATGCTGCCGCGAAATAAGCTTCTCCTGCTTCTTGCCGGCGTTGCCCTTATCGCAGGGCTGCCTGCGCTCGCGCAGGACAAACCGGAATCGATTCTGCCGCCTGGGTTTGGCGATCCTGCGACTCCTAAGCCGGCGCCCGTCACCGCGACGACCCCCAAGCCGGCAGCGACATCAACCGGCTCCGTCGAGCGCAACGATGTCGTCGAGGTCACTCCTGCGGAAATCGGCGCCGAGGCGGTCGCTGCGCTACGCCCGGTCCCACAAGTTGAATTGCCGATTGGGTCGCGGCGCGATGCCTCGCTGGTTGGCCCGCTGCCGCCCGGTTCGAGTGGATTTGGCGACCAATTGTGGGGCGCATCGAGCGGAAAATTCCTTTCGATCCTGCTTCACCGGACGAAAGCGCCGCTCGCCTCTCGCTGGGGGCATGTCATGGTCCGCAATGCGCTGCTGACCGGCGGCAATGCGCCCGGCGGCGTACATCCGGCCGACTGGGTTGCCGAACGCAGCTGGCTGTTGCTTCGGATGGGCGAGGCCGACGCCGCGCGCCTGTTGGTCGCCGGTGTCGATGTTCGCGACTTCACCCCGAAACTCTATCAGGTCGGCACGCAGGTTGCGCTGGCAAGCGCCGATCCTTCGGCATTGTGCCCGATCAAGGACGGAATCAGCCGCAACGACGGCAAGATCAAGCCATTGGTCGATGCGATGTGTGCCTCGCTTTCCGGCAACAGCGAGGTCGCCGCCTCGGACATCGAAACCTCGCGCCGCCGTGGTCGTTACGAGCAGATCGATCTCACGCTTGCCGCCAAGGTGGTCGGCGCGGGTGCCGATACCGCACGAGCCGCGACAGTCGAGTGGGAACCGGTCGATCAACTGACCATCTGGCGTTTCGGACTGGCTGCTGCGACGGGAATTGTCCTACCCGAGAAGTTGCTTGCCAAGGCGCCGCCCAGATTGCTGGCATGGCAAGCGCGCGCACCGATGCTGACACCTTCCGATCGCCTCGCCGCGGCCCGTGTGGCGACGGGCCTGGGCGTGTTTTCATCGCAGGCGTTGATCGACCTTTATTCGCAGGTGTTCGATTCGACCGACCCTGATTCGCTTGCCCAGACCGATGCGTGGCAATTGCGATTGGCGATGGTTGGTGCCGATACAAGCGCGCGGGTCGCCGCAATTCGGAAGTTGCTGGCGAACGGGAAATCTCCGCTCGAAAAGGAGGCAAGCCGTGCACTCGTTGCGCGCGCTGCGTCGCTCATCGCGCCAGATTCCGACTTGGAAGATATTGCGCCCGACCTGATCGCAGCGATGCTGGCGTCGGGCAACCAGCCGGCTGCCGATCGCTGGATGGCGGTGATCGGCGACATGTCGGACGCGGCCCGAGCACGCTGCTGGGCAATGCTTGCCCTGGCATCGCCGACGCCGACTATTGATACTGGAGAGCTCGACAATTTCCTCGGCGAGGATGACAGCACGGATCGGCAGCGCAGCGCATTGCTGGTTGCCGGGCTCGCCGGGCTCGGCAAGATCAGCGCGCAGGAAGCGGGACGGATCAGTGCGAAATACGAGCTCGGCTTGGGCCGTCGCAATGTCTGGACCGAAACCATCGACGGGGCGTCGCTGCGGAGACAGGCTGGGACCGTCGCTGTGCTTGCCGCCGTTGGCCTGCAGGCGCAGGATTTCAACTCGGTACCCGGCGTCCACCAGTTCCATTTGGTGACCGCATTGCGCCGCAACGGCCTCGATTTTTACGCGCGGATGATCGCCGCCGAGGCGCTGGCCCGAACGTGAGGGCGGACGACCGCGCGTTGGTCGACCGTTTCCTCGACATGCTTGCGTCGGAGGCCGGGGCCTCACGCAACACGTTGCTCGCCTACCGCAACGACCTCGAAGCCGCCGCGGCCAGCTTGCCCGAGGGGGTCGGCGCTGCATCGATGGACGCAATCAAGGAGCTTGCCCCAGCGTGGAGCGACCTGGCGGGCTCGACGCTTGCCAGGAGATCGGCCGCGCTTCGTCGATTCTACGGCTTTCTTCATGACGAGGGCCTTCGTGACGACGATCCATCGGCGTCGCTTGCCCGTCCCAAGCTCGTTCGCCCCCTGCCGCGGATTCTCGACGAAGACGAAGTGGCGCGCATGTTCAAAGTCGTCGAGGAATTCGCGGCAAGCGGTCGACCGACCGCGCTTCGCGATCTTGCCTTACTGGAACTGCTTTACGGTTCCGGACTGCGTGCGACCGAACTTGTCTCGCTTGCACGCCGCGCAGTTCGGCCCGGCCAGCCATTCCTGATCATGCGCGGCAAGGGATCGAAGGAGCGACTCGTGCCGGTATCCCAGCGCGCTGCAGCAGCGGTCGAAGCGTGGTCTGAGCACGTGCCGGATGACAGCAAATTCCTGTTCCCCAGCCGCACCAAGCACCTCAGCCGGGTCCGTCTTTTCCAGTTGCTGCGGGGGATTGCGACGCGTGCCGGGATCGCGCCCGAACGTGTCAGTCCACACGTCCTGCGCCACGCCTTTGCAACGCATCTGCTGGCAGGCGGAGCGGATCTTCGTGCGCTCCAGACTCTGCTTGGTCATGCCGACATTGCAACCACCCAAATCTACACGCATGTCGATAGCGATCGGCTGGTTCAGCTGGTCAATGAGCGGCATCCGCTGGCGAGGGGACGCTGACGCGACCGCGTTGACGTTCGCCGCTGCTCGTCCTAATCCGCGCGCCAACCATGAAAACCTATCTCGAATTCGAAAAACCGATTGCCGACCTCGAAAAGCGTGTCGCCGACCTGCGCGAGACGGCGAGCGAAGGCGAAATCGATATCGATGCCGATGTTGAGCGGCTTGAAGCGAAGGCTGCCAAGCTGCTCAAGGACACCTATTCGCGGCTGACGCCCTGGCAAAAGGCGCAGGTCGCGCGTCATCCCGAGCGGCCCCACTTCAAGGATTTCGTTGCGCGGTTGACCGAAGATTGGATGCCCTTGTCGGGCGACCGCGCATTTGGCGATGATCCGGCGATTGTTGGCGGACTTGCCGAAATTCGCGGCCACAAGGTGATGTTGATCGGGCACGAGAAGGGCGATGATACTGCGTCGCGACTGAAACATAATTTCGGGATGGCCAAGCCCGAAGGCTATCGCAAGGCGATCCGACTGATGCAGCTCGCCGACCGCTTCGGTCTGCCAGTTGTCACGCTGGTTGACACGTCGGGTGCGTTTCCCGGGGTGCAAGCCGAAGAGCGCGGCCAGGCCGAAGCCATTGCGCGTTCGACCCAGCAATGCTTGGCGCTGAAGGTGCCATTGATCGCGGTTGTGACGGGTGAAGGCGGATCAGGCGGCGCGGTGGCGCTTGCCGCGGCCAATCGCGTCTTGATGTTCGAGCACGCTATTTATTCGGTGATTTCGCCGGAAGGGTGCGCCTCGATCCTGTGGCGGACGGCCGACAAAGCTGCCGATGCAGCCGAAGCGATGCGCGTCGCAGCACAGGATCTCGAAGTGTTGGGCGTCGTCGACCGGATTGTTGCGGAGCCGCTTGGTGGCGCGCACCGCGATCCGAATGCGGCAATCGATTCGCTTGGTGATGCGATCATCGAAGAAGTCGACACGACGATGCGCTTGAGCGGTGAAGAACTGGTCGCCCAGCGCCGCAAGAAATTTCTCGCCATCGGCGCCTGACGCCAACAACTTTGCGGAACCATATCGCTTAAGTGCCCGTTCACGGTGGCAAATTCAGATTGCCAGTGAATGGAGTTTTCGATGCGTCACACCCTGATCATGCTCACTGCAAGCGCGGCGATCGTCACGTCCGCAGCTGCCCCCGCCCAGCAGCGCTATCTCAACCAGCGCGACGTCGCGGTATCGCAGAAGCAGCATCCGGAACTGATCAAGGAATTTGGTGGGTCGGAAACGGGACCGCGCGCGACCTATGTGGAGAGCGTGGGGCGCCGCGTCTCCGCTTATTCGGGAATCGCCAACCCAGGCCAGTCTTTTCGGTTCACGACGCTGAATAGCGCGGTCGAGAACGCTTTCGCGCTGCCGGGTGGTTATGTCTACATCACCCGCCAGCTCATGACATTGATGGACGACGAGGCCGAACTCGCCTTCGTGCTTGGGCATGAGACCGGTCATATCGCCGCCAATCATTCGCAGCAGCGCAAGGCGGCAACGCAGCGTAACAGTATCCTCGGCGTGCTCGGCGCCGTACTGGGCAGCGTTGTCGGCAATAATGCCTTTGGTAACCTGATTTCGCAGGGCGCCATGCAATATTCGCAGATGGCGACGCTCAGCTTCTCGCGCGACCAGGAATATCAGGCCGATACGCTGGGTACGCGTTATGTCGTCGCGGCCGGCTACGATCCACTTGGCGGGCCACGGATTCTTGCATCCTTGGGTCGTGCAAGCGCGCTTGAAACACGAATTCAGGGCAATAGCGGCCGCTCGACACCGGAATGGGCGAGCACCCACCCGCTAAGCGAGAATCGTGTCCAGCGCGCCCAGGCGGAAGCGCAACGGACCGGAAAAGCCGGGCGGGGCATCACGAACCGCGATCAGTTTCTCACGATGCTCGACGGGGCGATCGTCGATGATGACCCTGCACAAGGAATCATCGACGGCCGGTCGTTTACGCATCCTGACCTTGCCATGCAGTTCAGCATTCCGACGGGATTCCTCATGCAGAACGGCGCAAGCGCGGTTTCGATCTCGGGGACCGGCGGGCAGGCGCAATTTAGCGGTGGTCGCTATAACGGTTCGCTCGAGCAATATATTACTCAGGTGGTTTACGGTCTGACCGGTGGCCGTCAGCAGATCGCGATGGGGCAGCCGGCCCGCACGACCATCAACGGCCTTGAAGCAATGTACAGCGTCGGTCGTGCCAATACCTCGTCGGGCGCCGTCGATGTCAGCGTGATGGCCTATCGCTGGGATCGCGACACCGTCTATCATTTCGTGATGCTGACCCGTGCCGGCACAGGCATCGGACCCTTTACGCCGATGGTCGACAGCCTTCGCCGGATATCACCGCAGGAAGCGGCGGCGATCCGACCACGCATCATCGACGTGGTCACCGTCAAGCGCGGCGATACGGTGCAGTCGCTCAGCGGTTCGATGGCCTATCGGGATTATAAGTTGGAACGCTTTCTGTCGCTCAACAATTTGACGGCGAACAGCCGATTGACGCCCGGCCAGCGGGTGAAGCTCGTCGTCTTTGGAGCCCGGCGGCGATAGCGGCTTGGCTAGCTAAAGCTTGTTGTCGATCTTGTTGTACTGCTGGCCCTGTTTGGTGCCAAGCGCGGTCATTCCGGCAACGGCGGCAACAGCAATTAGCGAGGCGATCATCGCATATTCGATTGCCGACACGCCGGATTTGTCGCGAAGAAGCTTTTGAAACTGATGCATCATATCCCGCCTAATGGTTCCGATGACCGGTTATTGAACGGGATTGGTAAATTTCGAATTAAGCGCGGGAGTGTCCAGATCCAGCCTTGATTCGATATTTGCCTACATCTTGTTCGTCACTTCGTTGCTGAGCTTCCCCCACATGCCATTGGCCCCCCCGCCGAGTTTTGACAGGCCGGCCATCATTGCAATGACAATCAGGGCCGCAATAAGCCCATATTCGATCGCTGTCGCGCCGCGCTGGTCAACGCGGAGCGTGCGCAAAATCAATCGGATAGCATCCACGCCACCCTCCTCTGGTCTTGGTCCACAACGGGCAGATTAGGCGTGGCTGGTTAATAAGGTGTTCTGCGCCGCGATTAAGAAAGCATTAGCCATCCGCTTTTTGTGCGGTGAAATTGATCAGATCGAATCGCTCCTCGATGGGGTCGCCAAGCATCGCTACCATCGTGCGCCGCCATGCCGATGGCGAAAGTGGTGTCGACGACGATGCTAAGGTTCTCGTGCAGCCCATATCGCGCAAGTCCGATACCAAATGACCGAGATTACGGTAGCGCACAGTCAGACGGTCGACATCGATAACGGTTCTTTGCAATCCGGCATCACCAAACAGACCGGCCAAGGATTGTCCGTTCATCATTGGGTGGAAACGGCCTGCCGCCCTGCCACCCGCTCGGTCCAGTTCGAGCATGACGGTACGAAGCAATCTCAGGCTTTCCCCGCCAACTATTGATCCGACTAATATTCCGCCCGGTGCAAGCATTTGTCCAAGCAGAAATGCCGCAAGTTTGGGATCGTTGCAGTGATCGAGCAAGCCCAGCGACAGGACGAGCGAACATTGACCGAGAAGGTCGCCGATGTCGCGATCGTCTGCCAGGCGATCGGCATCGCCGGACTCGATCGCGTGGGGATCGATGGCGAGCGCTCGAACTCCTTGTGCCTCGAACATCTCGAGCCATGCTGGACGATGGCGGCCGACGATTGCGATCGTCCGGTGTTCGGCCAACGTGACGCGCTCCAGCGCATCTTGGAATGCACGTTCGAGCAGAAAGGAGTCTGCGCCGCTTCGGTCGGCGCGCGCTTTGATGAGCGCGTGGCGTCGCGCGTCGAAGATGGATTTCTGCACGGCAACGCTTGTGCAAGGTCAAATGCACGGCAACAAGGGCGTTGTGCGGCAAGTAATCGATCTTGGCCGGCGCGGCCTTCGCGCCATCGTGGATTTTGCACTTCCGCCGCGCTGTGGTGGCTGCGGGACGATTACCGAAGAACTGCATTCCTTCTGTATGGAATGTTGGCCTTCGATCGATTGGCTGGGCGACGACGGATGTCAATGCTGCGGCCTTCCGCTTGAGGCGACCGACGCCGATCTTTGTGCTCGCTGCCTCCCAAAGTCACCGACCATTTCGCGGACGCGCGCGGCGATCGGTTATGGCGACACCGCACGGTCTCTCGTCCTGAAACTGAAATACGGCCGCCGTGTCGCGCTTGCTCGAACGATGGGGCAATACATGTCGCGCTTCGTTTCCGGCCACACGGAGCAATCGATCCTTGTTCCGGTTCCGTTGCACCGCTCCCGCCTGTGGACTCGCGGATACAACCAGTCGGCACTGATCGCCGCAACGATCTCGCGGCGCACTGGCGTTCGATTGCTGCTGGACGGCTTGAGGCGCACAAAGCGGACCCGGCCGCTCAAGGGGATGAACATTCGCCAGCGCGGTGACGAAGTGCGCGGCGCTTTTTCGATCAGCAGCAAAACCGAAATTCAGGGCAAGAAGATTATCCTGATCGACGACGTCCTGACGACTGGCAGTACTGCTGAGGCGTGTGCGAAAGCGCTGCTGAAGGCAGGCGCGGCAGAGGTCGAACTGATTTGTTTCGCACGGGTGGTGCGTCCGGCCCTGTTTGCGCGTTAATGTGGCCCTGACAACGAAATGGAGCGACCCTTGGCCGAGGTAGAAATCTACACGAAATCGACCTGCCCCTACTGTATTCGGGCAAAGAGAATGCTCGACATGAAGGGCGTGAATTATCGCGAATACGATGTTGCTCGTGATCGTGCGTTATTAAGCGAGATGCTCGAGCGTTCGGGCGGACGAAGCACGGTTCCGCAAATCTTTGTCGATGGTCGCCACATCGGCGGCTGCGACGACCTGTTCTCGCTCGAGATCGACGGGAAATTGGCCGCCTTGCTCGCCGCGTCATGACGAGGATAGCACTCTTTCAGGCACGGACCGGAATCGACCCGGGTGCAAACCTTCGCGACATCGTCGATGCCATCGGCAGCGCCGCCGTTGGAGGAGCTGAAATGCTCTTCACGCCCGAAATGTCGAATCTGCTCGACAGCAACCGGGAGCGTGCGCGCGGATCAATTCGGAGAGAGGAAGAAGATCCTTTGCTAACGGCCGTACGAGAGGCCGCGGCCACATCGGGTATCTGGATCCATTTGGGATCGCTTGCATTAGACGCGGGTGACCACAGCGGGCGCTTCGTCAATCGGTCGTTCGTGATCGACAGCAGCGGATCTATTCGCGCGCGTTACGACAAGATCCATTTGTTCGACGTCGACTTGCCGACCGGCGAGAGTTGGCGTGAGTCGGCCGCGTATCGAGGTGGCGACGTCGCGCAGGTCGTTCGCGATACACCGGTGGGAACGCTAGGCCTGACGATTTGCTACGACTTGCGCTTCCCGACCCTGTTTTCGGCGCTTGCGGAAGCTGGGGCCGACGTCATCGCCGTTCCGGCGGCCTTCACTGTGCCCAGCGGTAAGGCGCATTGGCATATATTGTTGCGCGCCCGAGCGATCGAAGCGGGACTGTTTGTCGTCGCTGCCGCCCAGGGGGGCTCGCATGAAGACGGTCGGCAGACATTCGGTCACAGCCTAGTTGTCGATCCGTGGGGCAACGTCCTGCTCGACGCGGAAGACCGGAATGGCGTGCATTTTGCCGACATCGACTTGGCACGGATCGCCGAAGTCCGCGGTCAGATCCCCGCGCTTTCGCATCGAAAGACAATCGGCATCGTCGCCGATTGATAAAGACCCTCGGCACCTCTATCTCGGCGCTCCAGCGGCTCCGTAGCTCAGCAGGATAGAGCAATGGTTTCCTAAACCAGAGGTCACAGGTTCGAATCCTGTCGGGGCCACCAAGATAGAAGGAACGACGATGGCCGGCAGTCCAGATGATGGCGACCTGATCAAGGCTCCGGCCAAGCTGCCGGTACCCGACGACGTGGCGGCGGCGGTCAAGACGTTGATCCGGTGGGCTGGAGACGACCCGGATCGCGAGGGGCTGCTCGACACGCCAGTGCGTGTGGCGCGGGCGTGGAAGGAATATGCCAAGGGATATGCGGAAAATCCGGCGGACCATTTGTCGCGGACGTTCGAAGAAGTTGGCGGATATGATGAAATCGTATTGCTGAAAGACATTCCGTTTCAATCGCATTGTGAACATCATTTGGCGCCGATTATCGGGAAGGCGGCGATTGCTTATTTGCCGGGCGATAAAGTGGTAGGAATCAGCAAGTTAGCGCGGGTTCTGCATGGATTTGCGCGACGGTTGCAGGTGCAGGAGCGGCTGACGGCGCAGGTTGCGGACTGTATCTGGAAGCGATTGCATCCCAAGGGCGTGGCGGTGGTGATCGAGGCGAGTCATGCGTGCATGACGGCACGCGGGGTGCAGACGCCGGGGGTGATGATGACGACCAGCCGGATGATGGGCACGTTCCGCGAAGATGAGCGCAGCCGCAAGGAAGTGCTTGCCTTAATGGGCTATTAAACCCCTGAAAAAACTAATATTTGTCTTTTCGGATACGAAACGCTAGCGATCCTTCATGGGGTCGCAATCACCACAATCAGTCGTCGCTGATGCGGCTTTTTCCGCCGACGAGCGCCGATCGGCGATCGTAGCCGCGCATAGTCCGGACAGCCTGCTGGACGACGCCGAGCTGAAAGAGCTGGTCGAGTTCGCCGGGAAACTTTGCGACACGCCGATTTCGCTGGTCAGTATCGTCGAGGAGCATCGCCAGCGCTTCCTGGCGCGGCGCGGGCTGGACGCATTGGAAACGCCGCGATCGGCGAGCTTTTGCCAATATGCGATGGTGTCCGACGACATTTACGAAGTGCGTGATGCGCAGCTGGACCCGCTGTTTGCCGACAACGAACTGGTCAACGGCGCGCCGTTCGTGCGTTTCTATGCAGGGGCGCCTCTGGTCGCCGACGACGGCACGCCGCTGGGATCGTTATGCGTCATCAGTCCGCAGCCGCGCCCCGATGGGCTGACGCCGATCCAGCGCGAAGGATTGTGCGTGATGGCGCGCGCGGCGATGCGGCGGATCAACGACCGGCGAATCGCGCTGGCCGGCGAAAAGACCAAGGAAGCGCTGGACGAAAGCCAGGCGCGGTTCGACGCACTGGCCGACGCCATTCCGCAAATGGCGTGGTCGACCAACGTCGACGGAAAGACCGATTATTTCAATGCGCGCTGGGCCGACTTCACCGGAAAACCGATCAACGATCATCTGGGCGACGGCTGGATCGAGGCGCTGCACCCGGAAGATATCGAGGTTGCGGTTGCGGCCTGGTCGAAAGCGGTCGAACAGTTTTCACCTTACGAGGTTGAATATCGCCTGCGCCGTCACGACGGAGAGTATCGCTGGACGTTGGCGCGCGGCCTGCCGATGAAGGGTACGGACGGCAAGGTAACCCGCTGGTTCGGAACCAATACCGACATTCACGAGCGCCGCGTGCTGGAAGAAT
>JBDTMR010000037.1:0-12277 GCA_039934175.1 Sphingomicrobium sp. | reverse complement strand
AAGGAAATCCCGTCCACCAGCCGACCATGATCAGGCCGGGAAGCACGAAGATGATTGCGCTCAACGTCCCTGCGGACGACGCGATCGTCTGGACGATGTTGTTTTCCTGGATCGAGGCATCGCGAAAGAATTTTAGTATGCCCATCGAGATTACGGCGGCCGGGATCGACGTCGCGAAGGTGATGCCCAGTTTCAGCCCGAGATAGACGTTGGCGGCGGTGAACAGGACCGTCAGCAAGGCGCCAAGAATGACCCCCCGCAGCGTCAATTCGACCAATGGCCGCGATGCAGCCGACCCTTGCCCCACGGTCGCCATCGTCAATTCCCCTTTTCGAGTTTTTCGTTCCTGCGATCGGGCAGGGTCAACGGTGCATCACGCTTGAACCGAATGACGATGTCGTAACGCCGAAGCAGCAGGTCATGGCCTTCGAACACAAGGGGCGAGTCGCCGAGCGACGCGCCGCGCCACGCGCCCTCGGTCTTGGTCGCGGTGAGCCGAACTTCGCTGCCGGCCAGTGTCCAGGTCCCTTCGGCGGCTTCCGATACCGCGCCATAATCGAGCGCGTAGAGAAAATGCCCGTCGGGCTCGAGCTCGATCGCGGCACCGACTTCGGGTGTTGCCGATCGATAGAAACCGGAAGCGGCATTGGCGTCGGCGGGCTGCATCAGCAGCGCGAGCAGCGCAATCAGGCTCATGCGATTTCCACGCCGGTCGGGACCGGACTGGAATGGCGGCGGATCACTTGCCAGCCGTCCTCGCTTTTGGCCCAAACGTCGGTCAGCAAGACCCGTTCGTCGATACAATGTCCCATGAAACGCACCTTCCATTGGGCATCGACGGTCGCGACCATCGTTCCCTCCAACTGGATCGATTCGACCACCCGAACCTCGAGGCTGGCAATATCCATCTTTTCGAGCGCGACCAGCCATTCGTCGAGGCCGACGGCAACCGTGCCGGTCGAACGAATGCCGACCAGCTTGAACTGCGGGTGGATCAGGCGGCGCAGCGCCACTTCATCCTTCGCGAACAGAGCGTCGCGCCAGTCTCGCTCCAATTCGCGGACGTCGGCGGAATCAACGACCACGCAACAACCCGCCGAAAATGCCGCGCAGCAACTGATTGCCAATCTGACGACCGACCGAGGACGCAGCCGAACGGGTGGCCGACTGGATCGCCTTGTCGAACGCCGACGGCTTGGCCGCCTCACGCGCGCGGCGGGCATCCTCGCGCTCCAGTTCCTTGCGCTGGCGCTCGGCCTCGCGCTGTTGCTGCGTTTCCAGCTTTGCTTGCGCCGCCTGGGCCCGCGCCGCTTCCTTGGCGACAATTGCATCTTGTCGCGCCTTCTCGGCAACGGCCTTTTCCGCGTCGCCCTGCGCCTTCGTTGCTGCCGCTGCGGCAGCGGCTTCGTCGCCCTTGGCCTTGAGGATTTCCTCAGCACTCTCGCGGTCGAGGATGGTATCGTACTTCGCACCGATGGCGTCGGTCGCGATCAGGATCTTGCGTTCCTGATCGGTCAATGGCGCAACCCTTGACCGCGGCGGCTGGATCAAGGTGCGCTGGACCGGCGACGGCGCACCGTCGGGTTGGAGCAAGGACACCAAGGCTTCACCGACCTTCAATTCGGTAATCGCCGCCGCAACATCGATGGCGGGGTTGGGACGAAAGGTTTCTGTCGCCGACTTCACTGCAGACTGGTCGCGCGGGGTGAAGGCGCGGAGGGCGTGCTGGACGCGGTTGCCGAGCTGACCGGCGACCTTGTCGGGGATGTCGATCGGGTTCTGGGTGATGAAATAGACGCCGACGCCCTTTGATCGGATCAGGCGAACGACCTGCTCGACCTTTTCGAGCAGTGCCTGCGGCGCATCTTCGAACAGCAAATGCGCTTCATCGAAAAAGAAGGCGAGCTTGGGTTTGGGCGGGTCGCCGACTTCGGGAAGCAATTCGAACAGCTCGCTGAGCAGCCACAGCAGGAAGGTCGAATAGAGCCGTGGGCTAGCCATCAACTTGTCGGCGGCAAGGACGTTGATAATCCCCTTGCCGCTGTCGTCTAGCTTGAGGAAATCCTCCAGATCGAGCGCCGGTTCACCGAAGAAATGATCGCCGCCCTGGCTCCGCAACTGGAGCAGTGAGCGCTGGATCGCGCCGACGCTCATCTTCGACACATTGCCATATTCCAGCGTCAGCTCGTCGGCCCGCTCCCCGATGTTGACCAGCATCGCCTGCAGGTCGTCGAGGTCAAGGAGCATCAGCCCCTCTTTGTCGGCGACATGGAACGCAATGGTCAGGACGCCTTCCTGGACATCATTGAGGTTCATCAACCGCGCCAGCAGCAACGGGCCCATTTCGCTGACGGTCGTTCGGACTGGATGGCCAAGTTCGCCGAACAGGTCCCAGAATTGCACCGGGAAGCCTTCATAGCCCCAGCCCTCAAGTCCGATTTCCTTCGCTCGACTCGAGAAGGGTTCGTGCGTCCGCGCGGTCGGATCGCCGGGCATCGCAAGCCCGGCCAGATCGCCCTTCACATCGGAGACGAAGGTCGGCACACCAGCGGCGGCCAGTCCTTCGACGATTCCCTGCAGCGTTACGGTCTTTCCGGTCCCGGTCGCACCCGCGATCAGGCCATGACGATTGGCGCGCTTTAGCTCGAGGCGTTGCGGATCGGAGCCGCCCGGGCCGGCACCGATAAAGATATTGGTGGCTTCATCTGCCATGACCGCGTCGCTCCCTAAGATCCTTGCGGCAGCCTAAGCCGAAGGAAGCGACGCGAGCAAGCAGACTTAGCGAGCAATATCCACGCCGACAAACGCTTCAGGGTTGTTGCCGCTCTTCACGAGCAGCAAGACCGTCGATCGATTGGCCCGTCGTGCGGCCTCTACGGCCCCCGTAACCTGAGCCGGCGTGGTGACCGGCTGCTGGTTCACCGACAGGATGACGAAGCCGGGGCGAAGGCCCTTTTCGGCGGCGTCGCTGGTCGGGTCGACATTGACGATCAGCACGCCGCGGAGTCCCGCCGGCAGATTGCCGCGACGAGCGGTATCGGCAGACAATTCCTGCAGGGTGAGACCGAGCGTCTGAGGCGTATCGGCAGGCGCGGTGGCCGGCTTTCCGTCATCGCCGTCATTGCCGGCACCAAGCTGCTTGGCCAATTGCTCTTCGGTCGGCCGCTGGGCGACAATGACCGTCAGCGCCTGGCGACGACCCTGCCGAATCACTTCGATCGGCACACGCGTTCCGACTCGGGAGTTGGCGATCAGGAAAGACACGGTTTCATCGGGAGTCACGTCCTTGCCGTTGACCTTGACGATGACATCGCCCTGGCGAACGCCCGCCTTGGCCGCCGCCTGTCCATCGACGACCGAACGAACCAGTTCGCCGCGATCCTTGGGAAGGCCAAGCGCGCTTGCGATATTTTCGTCCAACGGCTGAAGGCCGACGCCGAGGTAACCGCGCTGCGGCTGCTCCCCTCGACGCAGCGAATCGATCACCGGCTTGGCCAGCTCTGCCGGGATGGCGAGACCGATTCCGACGCTCGCGCCGGTCGGGCTGATCAGCGCCGAATTGATGCCGATGACGTTGCCCGCCATGTCGAACATCGGTCCGCCCGAATTGCCCATGTTGATGCTTGCGTCGGTCTGGATGTAGCGATCATAGGCGCCGACACCGGTGATTCCGCGATGCAGAGCCGAAATGATCCCCGCCGTTACCGTGCCGCCCAGACCATAAGGATTGCCGATGGCGACGACCCAGTCGCCGACGCGGACTCGGGTGCTGTCGCCCCAGTTCACATAGGGAAGGTTCTGAGCCTCGATTTTCAGCAAAGCCAGATCGGACGCAGTGTCTCGGCCGATGATGCGCGCCGTATATTCCTTGCGGTCGGTCATGATGACCGTGACGCTGTCGACGGTACCCTGCCCATTGGCGCCCTGGATAAGGTGGTTGTTGGTAACGATATAGCCGTCGGGCGAGACGATGAAGCCCGATCCAAGCGACCCCGTTTCGCGGGTCCGGCCGTTCTGTCCCTGGCCCGGATCGGCCTGACCTTGCGGCCCCTGCTGACCCTGAGGGTTTCCGAAGCGGCGGAAGAATTCCTCGAACGGATCGACTTGCTGGCGAACAGGAACGCGCTGCTTGGTGGATATATTGACCACAGCGGGCTGAAGCCTCGCTGCAAGATCGGCGAAGCTTTGCGGCGCACCGCGCGGCGCGAGCGCCGTCGGATTGTTCTGTGCGACCTGCGCACCGGCCTGGCCGGTGGCAAGGGAAAAGGCGGTTCCGCCGACTAGCAAGGCAGTGGCCACTCCATAAGCGTAACGCACGGGTCCGGACTCCTTAGAAATCATTCTACCTCTCGCTCACGGCTAACGTTGATGCTGTGACGCTAGGTCGAGCGCATGAACGCGAATTGAACAACATATGACTTAACGGCCCTCGAATTGCTTCAGATATTCGTTCGACGGCGACATGATGATGTTGGTTGGCGCAATCGGGTTCGCAGGATCGCCGACAAAAGTGATCTCATAAGACTTCATCGCCCGATAGAAATCGTAGAAGGCGGCATCCTTGCCGAAACTTGCCGCATAAATCTGGGCGGCCGATGCATCGGCCTCGGCCCGAATGATCTGCGCGCGCTTGGCGCCCTCGGCACGGATCGAACGCGCTTCCTGCTGACGTGCCGTGCGCATCCGGGCGAACGCCGAATCGAGCGGTGCGCCGGTCGGCAAATCGGCCTTCTTGATCCGGACATCGACGATTTCGACGCCATATTGGCGTGCGATCCGGTTGAGGCCCGAGCGGATATTCTCCATCGCACCTTCACGCTCCGGGCTCAGCAAGGAAGCAAACGGACGCTTGCCGAGTTCGTTGCGCAACTGCGAGCCGAGAATCGGCTTCAGCGCCTGCTCGACGCGATCTTCCGAACGCGCAGCAATGTACATCCGCAGCGGATCGACGACGCGGTAACGCGCAAAGGCATCGACCTCCAACCGGCGCTGATCGGTCGACAATACCTGCTGGACGTCCATGTCGAGATCGCGGACACGCTTGTCGATCCACACGATGCTTTCGACGAGCGGGATTTTGGCGTTGAGACCGGCGCCGCGGTCACCGAACTTCTCGCCCGGCCGAAAGCCGTTGACGATTCGGACCGGTTTGCCGAAACGCGTGACCACGCCCTGCTGTGTTTCGTTGACGGTCTGAACCGAACTCAACAGCATGACCAGTACGAGGAAGGCGACGATCCCCAACAGCAATAGGTTCTGGCGGAAATAATCGATCACTGGCCGCCTCCCGTCTTGGCTTGCGGTTCGGGTTGCGGTTTCGCACGTGGCATCTGGTTCAGCGGAAGATAGGGAGTCACACCCGGCGCTTCGACGATCGTTTTTTCGGTATTGCGCAACACGCGTTCCATCGTTTCGTAATACATGCGGCGGCGGGTCACTTCCGGCGCCAGTCGATATTGTTCATAGACTTTGTCGAACGCGGTCGCCTCGCCAAGCGCCAGTTGTCGCAGCTGCAGCGCATAAGCGTTTGACTTGTTGATTTCGCTCTCGGCATCCTGCTGCGCAGCAGTTACGTCCTTGAACGCTTCGTTGACCGCAGCGGGCGGGTCGGCCTGACGGATCGACACGTTGCGGATGACGACGCCGGAATCGTAGCGGTCGAGCGCCTGCTGGAGTTCGTCGCGCACCCGCGCTTCGATTTCGCCGCGCTTGAGGCCGATCGCATCGTTCAGAGTCACCTGGGCAACGACCTGGCGCATCGCGCTTTCGGCAACCTGTCGGATGGTGTCGTTCGGGGTCAGCAATTCGAACAGGAATTGCTCGGGATCGCGAATGCTCCACGACACGCGATAGGCGATATCGATAATGTTCTGATCGCCCGTCAGCATCAGCGTTTCTTCGTTCTGAGAGCCGATGTCGATGCTCCGGATTTCGGCGACGTCGACTTTCTGAACGCGCGCGATCGGCGCCGGCAGGGTCATGCTGAATCCCGGCGTCAGCGTCGAGCTGTAACGACCGAAAAGGGTGACGACGCCGCGTTCTTCCGCGCCAATGCGGTGGGACGAGGTGAAGATCAGCCACAATGCGATGAAGCCAAGAACCGCCCACGTCAGCATCGATCGATCGGGCGAAAAACCGCCGCCACCGCCGCCGCCGAACGGACCGCCACCGCCGCCGAACCGCCGCCGGTTGCGTTCGAGAAATTCGTCGAGGCTGGTCACCGTATTCGGCCCGCTATCCCGCGGCCCGCGACGCGGCGGCGTGTTGCCCCACGGCCCGGTAGGCGGCTCGGGCGGTTCACCGCCCCCTTTTCCACCACCCTTGCCCCCGCCTTTGGGGGGCGGAGCGCCCCACGGGCCCTTGCTGTCGGCGAATAATCCTGCGGCGCGTCCCGCGAGACCGGAAATGAAGTTCATGCCATTCACTATAGGAACGCATCTCCACGAAAAACAGTGGCGCTCGTCGAAAAGCTGCCTATCTCGCCCGCTATGACCGAATGGCTTCACGACCATCCCGACGCGGAACGTATTCGCAAGCGCCGATTTGACGGCGGGGTTCTGACCTTGATCGTCGATGCCAGCGGGCTCGACGCGGCGGCGCGCGATTCGCTTGAGCAGCGACTGGTCGAAAGCGGACGATCGCTCCCCGACGTGGCAACCGTACGCGTTGCGATGACCGCGGCCGCGAAATCCGGACCGATCCTAATTGCCATCGGATCCGGCAAGGGCGGGGTCGGAAAATCGACGCTGACCGCCAACCTGGCCGTCGCTCTGGCCCGGACCGGCCGCAAAATCGGCGTGGTCGATGCGGACATTTACGGCCCGTCCCAGCCGACCCTGCTGGGCGCCGATACCCGACCCGAAGCCAAGGATAAGGTGCTCCAGCCCGTTGCGACCAAATGGGGCGTCTCGCTTCTTTCTGTCGGCCAGCTGGTGCCGGCCGGACAGGCATTGGCATGGCGCGGGCCAATGGCGTCGGGAGCCCTCACCCAATTGGTCGAGGGAAATTGGAGCGCGTTCGACCTTCTTCTGATCGACCTCCCGCCCGGGACCGGGGACGTCCAGCTCTCCTTGATTCAAAAAGCGAAACCCGCCGGTGCGGTGATCGTGTCGACGCCGCAGGACCTGTCGCTGATCGACGCCAATCGCGCAGTCGACCTGTTTCGCAAGACCGACGTCCCGATCCTCGGCCTGATCGAGAATATGGCCGGATATCAATGCCCGCACTGCGGCGAGCTCAGCGATCCGTTCGGCCAGGGTGGCGCCGAAGCCGGCGCGGCGCAATTGCATATCCCGTTTCTCGGTCGTTTGCCGTTGTCGGCGACCTTGCGCGAAGCCTCCGATGCCGGCCAGCCACCCGCCGCTGGCGAGGGTCCTGCCGCTGACGCGTTCGCTGCCCTTGCCGCCGCGCTGCTTGAGCGATTGGAGAAAGTCGGCGACTGAGACGTTGGCGGCAAAAGGAGAACTTCATGCCCCTTACCAATGATCGAGATATTGCCGACCTGCTTCAGAACGCCCGGACGATTGCGATGGTCGGTGCCAGCGACAATCCGTCGCGCGCCAGCTTCGGCGTCATGAAGTTTCTTCAGGACAAGGGTTACCGCGTGATCCCGGTCAATCCGCGGATCACCGGCGAACATGTTCACGGCGAATATGTCTGGCGCGAATTGTCGCAGATCGGCGATCCGATCGATATCGTCGACGTCTTCGTCAATTCCGACAATGCCGGCGCGGTCGTCGACGCAGCGATTGGGGCCGGTGCCAAGGCGGTGTGGATGCAGCTCGGCGTGATCGACGAGGCCGCCGCCAAGCGCGCCGAGGATGCGGGCCTGACGGTCGTGATGGACCATTGCCCGAAAATCGAATTCGCCCGGCTCGGGCTCTCGCCCGTCGGCGAAAAAGCCTAGGCCGAGCCCACCGTCATTTCGGGAATGAGTACGCTCGGGCTGTCGACACCGGTCCGGTATTCCAGGTCGTCGGCAGGTTCGAGCGACGCGAACATCTGCTTGAGGTTCGATGCGATCGTGATTTCTGAAACCGGGCCGACGATCTCGCCGTTTTCGACCAGGAAGCCCGCGGCACCGCGCGAATAGTCGCCCGTCACGCCGTTGACGCCCTGGCCGATCAATTCGGTGACGATGATCGCACGGCCGACCTCGGCGAGCATTGCCGCGACACTGCGCTTGCCAGTGCCCAGCGAGAAATTGGACGGCCCGGCGCTTGGCGATCCGCCGATCCCGCGCGAGGCATGGCCGGTCGGCGCAATGCCGAGTTGCCGCGCCGACGCGCTTTCCGCAAACCAGGTGGTGAGCATTCCATCATCGACGATAGCCATCGGGCGCACCGGCAAGCCTTCGCCGTCGAAGGCGCGGCTGCGCAAGCCGCGCGGACGCAAGGGGTCGTCGAGGATCATGATTCCCGGCGCGAATATCCGCTCGCCAAGCGCCTCGAGCAGGAAGCTCGACTTGCGGGCGATCGACGTGCCACTGATGGCTCCGGCAAGATGGCCGAGCAGGGACGAGGCAACGCGCGGTTCGAACAGGATCGGCATCGCGCCCGGCACGATTTTCGTCGATCCGACCCGCGACACGGCGCGCTTCGCGGCTTTGCGGCCGATATCCTCTGGCGCTTCGAGGTCGCCGAGATGGCGGCTGGAATGCCATGCATGGTCGCGCTGCATGGTCGCGCCTTCGCCCGCGATGACACCGGCCGAGCAGCTGTGACCGCTCAATCGATAGCCGCCGGCGAAGCCTTCGCTGGTCGCGATGGAGACGGTCGCAGCGGAAACGCCCGCACCGCATCCGTTCGACTTGGTCGCCCCCGGCACCGACATTGCTGCCGCTTCGGCGGCGAGCGCCCGCTCCTTCAGTTCGGCCGGGCCGGGCTCGGCCGGGTCCCATCCGTCGAGATCGGGGAACGGCGCCGACGCCAGCAATTCGGCGGGGGCGAGACCGGCATAGGGGTCCTCCGGCGCTTCACGGGCCATCGCCGTGACCCGCTGGGCAAGCGTTTCGAGCGCGTCATCGCTGAGATCCGATGTCGATGCACTGGCCGAGCGCTGGCCGACGAACAGTCGCAGCCCGACCGCTTCGCTTTCGGATCGCGAGACGTCTTCGGTCGCGCCGTCGCGGACCTGCACCGAACTCGACAGATTGCCGACGTAAATGGCGTCGGCGGCATCGGCACCGGCACGCCTGGCGCGGTCGACGAGGGATGAAATGGCAGCGCTGGCGGCATCGGGGTGAAGCATGAACGGTCGCCTAGAAGGTCAGGCGCCAGCCGACAAGCCGACCGCCAGCAGCGCGGCGAACAGCAGCATCCCGGTCAATCGGTTCGACCGGAACAGGGAAAGGGCCCCTGCGCCGTCGATCGGATTGACCCGATAGGCCTGCCAGCCAAGGTGGAGCGCGGCGGGAAACAGTCCGACCAGCGCCAGCGGATCGGGAAAAACCTGCCAGATCGCCGCGCCCCAACCGACGACGGCCAGTGCATAAAAGACCGCAACTCCGCGCCGAACTTGGCCGCCAAGCGCCCGCGCGCTCGATCGCACGCCCACCAAGGCATCATCCTCAATATCCTGAATGGCGTAGATTGTGTCATAGCCGATCACCCAGCAGATCGAGCCAAGCCAGAGCAGGACGGGTGCTAGCGCAAACGAGCCGGTCACCGCAGGCCAGCCGACCAGAGCGCCCCAGGAAAACACGAGACCGAGCCCAGCTTGCGGCCACCACGTCAGCCGCTTCATGAATGGATAGGCCGCGACCAGGGCAAGGCTGGCGAGCGCGACCAACTGCGCCGGTCGTTCGAGTTGCAAGAGGACGAGCAGTCCAATCAGCGAGAGGCCAACTAGCAGCGCCCAGGCGGCGCGTGGCGAGACCCGGCCCGATGCCAGGGCGCGAAGCCGGGTCCGTTCGACCTTCCGGTCGAGGTCGCGATCGACAATGTCATTATAAACGCAGCCCGCCGATCGCATCGCGAACGCTCCGATCAACAGGGAAAGGAAAATCCACCAGCGCCCGCCGACTCCGGCCAGTGCAACGCTCCACGCGCATGGCCAGAACAGCAGCCAGGTGCCGATCGGGCGGTCGATCCGCATCAGCGACGCGAATGGGCGCACGGCGAGCGGAAGCGCGCCGATCAGGCCGCTGCGTTCGCTATCGGGGACAAGGTCGGTCGTCATCGTGTCGCACCTAGCCGCTGGCCGCGCGACGGGCTAGGCTGCGCTTCATGCAATGGGCGGGGGCGTCATGTTCAGAATGCTGAGGCTGAAACCGCCACACGGGTGGAATGCGGTGGCATGGGAACTGGGGATTGTCACCTTGGGCGTGCTGGTCGCGTTGGGCGTGCAGCAAATGGCGGAATCGGCCGACTGGCGGTCGAAGGTGACTGATGGGCAGGCGCGATTGAAAGCGGAGATGCTGATCAATGGCGCCTATATGGCCGAACAAGTTATGGTCGCACCGTGCGTCGAGGCGCAGGTCGACCGGCTGGTCGCACGGCTCGACAAGAGCGGCACTACTCTCGACCCGGCACCGCTGATCGCGACAGGCCAGGGGATCACGACCCTTCGTTTTCCATCGCGGCCCTGGACGGCGCAGACCTGGGAAGCGCTCCAGCAGGACGGGACATCCAACCACTTGCCTGGAAATGACCAAGCCAACCTCGGTCAGATTTTCGAGAAAGTAACGCAGCTTCGCGACATCAACGTAAAGTCTGACGACGTGCTGGGCACGCTACGACTGTTTGGCCAGTCGATCGAACTGTCGCCTGCGCTGAAGGCGGAGTTGATGAGCGAGCTATGGGGCCAATTGCAACGATCGCAGGCAAGCTCGCTCAATGCATCGCAAACGCTTGCGCTGTATCGGCAAGTCAAATTCGCCCCGACATTCGACGAGATCGAGGCGCGGCAACAGGCGTTGACGCCGGGCCGGAGCGGCGGTCTCAGGACGCTTCAATATTGCCGCAATGAGGGGCTGCCGATTGCCGACTGGCGCGCCGACGTCGACGAAGCCAGATAGGAGCGCACCGATCGCCATGACCGCTATCCCCGCCTGGCCACCGAAAAGCTTGCCCCGCCTGTTTGTGCGCGAAGCGCTGGGCGCCGGCGTGGTGGTGGTGCTCGATCCCGGGCAGGCGAATTATCTCGGCAACGTGATGCGGCTGGGCGTCGGGGCGGAGGTGTTGCTGTTCGACGGGGAGCACGGCGAGTGGGTCGCGCGCGTAGGGGACGTCGGCAAGAAGCGGATGACCTTGGTGGTCGAGGAACGCAGCCGCGATCAGGAAGACGTGCCCGACCTCACCCTGGCCTTCGCCCCGGTCAAACGCGCGCAGACCGACTGGCTGGTCGAAAAGGCGACCGAGCTGGGCATCGCCCGACTGCAACCGGTCGTGACCCAGCGGACCATCGTCGAACGCGTCAAGCTGGAGCGGCTGCAGTCGATCGCGATTGAAGCCGCCGAGCAGTGCAATCGCACCACCTTGCCCGACATATCCGAACCGGTCTCGCTCAAGGCGTTCCTTGCCTCGCACGATCCCGCGCGCGCGCTTTATTTCGCTGATGAGAATGGCGGCGAACCGGCGGCGGCAACCTTCCGCCCCGGCGCGGCAACGATCCTGACCGGACCGGAAGGCGGCTTCACCGAAGACGAGCGCGCCGCAATCCGCGCTCAGCCCCGATGCTCCGCGATCGGCCTTGGCCCGCGCATCCTTCGCGCCGAGACGGCAGCGCTCGCGGCAATCGCCGTGTGGATGGCGGCGGCCGGCGACTGGCGCTAGTTTCCTTTTGCCACCGGTAGCGCACGCGACTAGGGGCGATTCATGACCACGCGAACCGATCTTTCTCAAAGCCCGCCGATCGAGAGCCGCGACGACCTGCTGTCGATTTTCGCAAAGGGCGAAAAGCCGAAGGCGGATTGGCGCATCGGCACCGAGCATGAGAAGTTCGTCTATCGAACCGCGGATCATCGCGCTCCGTCCTATGACGAGCCCGGCGGGATTCGCGACTTGTTGATGGCACTGACCGAATACGGCTGGTCGCCGGTCGAGGAAGGCGGCAAGGTCATCGCGCTTAGCGGTCCCGACGGCACCGTCAGCCTTGAACCGGCGGGCCAGCTCGAACTGTCGGGCGCGCCGCTGGAGAACCTTCACGAAAGCTGCGCCGAAAGCGGGCGCCACCTCAAGCAGGTGAAAGCGGTTGGCGAGAAACTCGGGCTCGGTTTCCTTGGACTCGGCATGTGGCCCGACAAGGCGCGCACCGATCTTCCGATCATGCCCAAGGG
>JBDTMR010000036.1:0-12361 GCA_039934175.1 Sphingomicrobium sp. | reverse complement strand
GGCTCGCCGATGCCGCGAACGCTGCCCCAATAAGTGCCGATGCCGCCGCCCTTGGAAGCGAGCCAGACATTTTCGTTCCAGGTGTTGACGATGCCGTCGAGGCTATCGCTGACCGAGTTGAGGTAGCAGCTGATCGGCAGACCGCGGCCGGTGCCGCCGTTCGACAGCACGGGAGTGGCAGGCATGAACCACAGGCGCGAGATATAATCGTAGATGCGCTGGGCATGATCCTGGTCGTCGGCATAGGCCGAGGCGACGCGGGCAAACAGATCCTGGTAATTTTCGCCAGGCAGCAAGTAACGATCGCGCAGCGTGTCCTTGCCGAATTCTGTCAGCAGGGCATCGCGCGTTTCGTCGGTGACGATATCGAAGGCGCGGGTATCGACGGTCTTGCTGTCGCGCTTGGCGACGGCCACCGTCACATCCTCGTTAGGAACGTCGCTGCCAGTCGAAAAATCCATAACCTCACCCCGTCACTCGCGCGGCACATGCTGCCGCTTGTTCTTATAATGTTCGACTCGGAACCGAAGCGCCCAGCCTAGCTCAAAAAGCATCTCTCGAGGGGTCTTTTTGACTCATGTCCCCGATATCCACAGGGCACACGAGTTCGCTTGCTGAAGATAGGTATCTTCAGCCCCAACCACAACAGATTGAGAGCGACCCCCGTCGGAACGCCATATATAGTGTCTAAACCCGAGTCCGACGGCAACCGAAAAATTAACGATCCGTGAAAAAAATTCGCGCTACGAAGGGGGCTGTTGCAGACGGGCCACGAACATGCGCCGAGAAAAAATTCGCTGACTCTTGAAATCGAATCGCGTTTCTCGCATCTAGGGATTGCGGACCGGGCCCCTCTGGCGGGTGCCAAGCTTTTGGCTGGCACTCGTGATGTCGGACCGCATCGGATGATCCGATGCGATTCGAGGCCTGTCTTTTCCTCTCCAGCGCGCCGGACCCTCCGATCGAAAGCAACGCTTTTGAAGAGGAGTTGACCATGTCCAGACGAATGTTCCGCCTGATGCTCGTCCACCAGCAGATCGACGAGGCGCTCGAGCGCGAGCGCAAATATCGTGTTCCCGATCCCTTCAAGCTGTCGCGGCTCAAGAAGATGAAGCTGCGCACGAAGGACCTCATCCACCGCTTCATGCGAACCCCGCGCCGGGTCGGCTGACGGGGCGGGACGCGCCGCGCATCACGCCTTCACGCGGGGCGCGTCCCAACCGCGGTCTCAACAGGGATTGAATCAATGGAATTTCTTTTCGCCGACTGGCTCGGCACGCCGGGATGGTTCTGGCTTTCGTTCCTGGCCATCGTCGCGGGACTGACCGCGCTCGACCTTGGCATCCTCCACAAGGAGGATCGCGAGATGGGGATCGGCGAAAGCCTCAAGCTGAGCGCCTTTTACATCACTATCGCGCTGGTCTTCGGCGCGTGGATCTGGGTCGCGCGCGGCGCCGATCTGGGGATGAAATATTACACCGGCTTCTTCATCGAGAAAGCGCTGTCGATCGACAATGTCTTCGTAATCAGCTTGATTTTCAGCTATTTCGCGATCCCACCGAAATATCAGTATCGCGCCTTGCTGTGGGGGATCATGGCGGTGATCGTGCTTCGCGGCCTGATGATCGCGGGTGGTGCCGCCTTGGTCGCCGAAGCCTATTGGATCCTCTATATCTTCGCCGCCTTCCTGATCGTGACCGGCATCAAGATGTTCTTTGCCGGGGACAAGCCGATGGACGTCGCCAACAACCCGGTGGTGCGGTGGATTTCGACCCACATGCGGGTGACCAGGGAATTGCACGACGAACGATTCTTCGTGGCGGTGCCCGACGAAAAGACCGGCAAGATGGTCCGCGCGGCGACGCCGTTGTTCCTTGCGCTCGTTGTCATCAACCTGGCCGACCTGGTGTTCGCAGTCGACAGCGTTCCGGCGATCTTCGCGATCACCACCGATACCTTCATCGTCTATACGTCGAACATCATGGCGATCCTCGGCCTGCGCGCGCTGTACTTCGCGCTGGCGGCGATGGTCCACCGCTTCCATTATCTGAAATATGCGCTGGCCGCGGTGCTGGTGTTTATCGGCACAAAAATCTTCGTCGCCGACTTCCTGATGGACGGCGACAAATTCCCGCCGGTGCTCAGCCTTGGCGTCACCGCCGTGCTGATCGCTGTCGGTATCGGTTATTCGCTGTGGAAAACGAGGGGTCAGGCCGAGCCCGATTGGCCGGCGGCCAGGTGAACCTATCTGATCAGGCGCGGGGCGCGATGACCGTCAGCGCCTTAGGCCGGATTCGGTAGATCAGTGGGGTGGCGAGCTGGAGCGTTTCCCCGTCGCTGGAGATGGTCAAGGGGGTGCGGCGACTTTGCACTTCGAGTGTCGTCACGTCGTCAAGCCGGATCATGTCGTCGTCGCGGGCTCGGTTGAACAGCGCCCGGATCATCGCAGTGAACATTCCCAGCCGGCTTTTCTTGCGCATGACGAAGACGCTCAACCGGCCATCATCCAGCCGGTCGCGGCAACCGGCTGCCGCGATATCCAGCCGGTAATCATTGTTGCCGACAAACAGCAGAGGCGTCTCCTCTTGCTCGGTCTCGGTTCCGTCGATCCGCAACGACAAGCGGTAATGGCGAAACCGGACCAGCGTCCGGACACCGGCGACGATCATGGCGAGACGCTTGGACCGACCGAGGCGGTGCTGTTGCGCCTCGCGGTCGATCACCATCAACGGATAGAGTCCGATCGCGCTATTATTGACGAACAAGCGGTCGTTGACCTCGGCGAGATCGATCAAGCGCCGTTCGCCCGACTGAAGAATGGACGCGGCTTCTTCCAGGTCGAACGGAATGCCGAGATCACGGGCGAGATGGTTGAGCGTTCCAAGCGGCAGGATACCAAGCGCGACGTCGGTTCCGGCGAGTGCCCCGGCAACCGCGCTGATCGTGCCGTCACCGCCCGCCGCGACGATGCAGGTTGCGCCCTTGGCGATCAGTTGTGCGACCCGGTCGACGAGATCGGGGCCTTCGACCAGCTCGACCGACGCATCCTGTCCGGCAAGCGCGTCGCGAACAGGCGCGAGCGGATCGTCGGCAGCCGAGCCGCCGCCCGGATTGACGAGAACGTTCATGGTCATGGCTGCCGCAACGAAGCGGCAAGGCGAAAGCTCCGCGATGCGATAGGACGCGAGACCGGACCGGGTCGGACCGGTCCGGCGTCCCCTATTGGTGCAGCGATCAGCCCGCGCAGTCGCCGAGGCGCTTGCCGGTGACTTTTTCGGTCAATTCGTAATCGCCATCACCAGCGAACAATGTCGCGGTGACCACCGATGCTTCCATGCTGTCAGCAGTATAATTGCCGTTGGCGGTCGGATTGAGATCGCCCGGTTTGCCGGGGCGCTTGCAGGTGTAGGCGGTGTTGACCCTACCGTTGCGCGTGTAGGACGTAGAGACCGCGCAGGTGTCGCCCTTGGTCGGAATGACCGCCATCAGGTCCTTGCCATCCTTGATGCAGGCCTTTGTCGTCTCGCTCGATCCGACCTTGCGGGCGTAGGCCGGAGTCGATTTGTCCGAGGAGGCAAGTTTTTCCACCGTCGAAGTGAATTCCCATTCACCGGCCGGGAAGCTGATCGGCACCTCGTCGGCGGCCGCTTCCTGTCTCGGCGCCTCTCCGCCGCAACCGGAAAGCAGCAGCAGCGGCAGTGCCGCAACCATCATCTTCAACATATTTCCTCCCCTGTTTTCACTTTTTTGGTCAACCTGCGGCCGTCTTTGCGTCGCAGTCGCCGACACGTTCGGACTTCACGTTCATGATCGTCTTGGCATTGCCCATCGGCGGCGGTGCGCCGGTCAGTTCGGACGTCATCGTCATGTCGCTCTTGGTCTTGGAATAGGTGCCCTTCATGGTCATCGTCTGGGTCATTCCGCCGGGTTTGCAGGTCGCCTTGCCGTCGATTTGGCCGGCGCTGACCTTATATTTTTCGAAGACACAATTGGCGTTGTTCTGACCGATGAACGCGTCGAGCTTTTCGACCTCTTCCTTGGTGACGCACCGTTCCTGTTTCTGACCGGAACCCATTTGCGTCCTCATCCGGCTCAGCATTTCGGGCGGCATTCCCGGCGCCTGGAAATCGACCAGTTCGATGGTCGTCGCCCAAAGACCCGGCTGACGCATTTCCGAGGCGACTCCGCTTTCCTTCATCTTGTTGGCGACTTCCTGCGGGGACGCATTGGTAAGTTCGACCTCCGGTGCCTTGTTGCAGGCGGCGAGGGCGGCGGTGGCCAGCATGATCGTGACGAGGCGCATTGGAAATCCTTCGGTAAGCGGCCGGGCCGCAGCGCCCGCCACCATATCCTGCACAGCGCGCCGTGCAACTATTGCGGCGGACAGCGCCCGGTGCCGGGCCCGGTGACGGCGCGGCCGGGGCGGGCCGCCGTCATCAGGCCATCGATCAGGACCGGCTGACCGTTGACCAGGACGTGGCGCATGCCGGCCGCGAACTGCTGCGGATTGTCATAGGTCGCGGTGTCGCGGATCGTCGCGGCGTCGAAGATGGCGAGATCGGCGTGCATCCCGGACTGAAGCAAGCCGCGATCGCGAATACCCAGGTTGGAAGCCGGCAGGCTCGTCAGCCGCCGAATCGCGTCGGCCAGCGTCGTGCGCTTTTCGTCACGGACATAGTTGCCGAGCAGGCGGGCTACATTACCGTAGGCGCGCGGATGGGTGTTCGATTTCAGGAAGACACCGCGCGGTGCCTGTGCGCTTTCGTCGCTGCCGAAGCTCATCCACGGCAAGGCGGTCTGGCGCGCGACATTGGCTTCATCCATCAGGAAATAAGCAACGCCGACGCGGCTTCCGTCGGCGATGACGAGGTCGATCGCGGTATCCTCGGGCGTCTGGCCGCGTTCCTTGGCGACCGCCGCCAGCGTCCGGCCGGTATATTTCTTGAGGTCGGGATTCTTGAAGGCGAGGAACAATACCTTGTCGGGCGATCCGGCCTGGAAATAGAGATTGTCCCAGCCGACCGGACGAACCTTCATTTCGGCGGCCACCTTGGCGCGAACTGTCGGGTCTTTCAGGCGGGCCGCCCACTGGTCGTAGCCGCCTTCGCGCACCCAAGGCGGCATTGCGGCGTCAAGACCGGTCGCACCCGCGGTGTAATTATACATGTCGGCGCTGATCCGAACGCCCGATGCGCGGGCGGCTTCGACCCGAGCGATGACTGGATCGAGCTTGTCCCAATTGCCCGACCCGGCCTGTTTGAGATGGTAGATTTCGGCTGGGCCGCCCGATGCGCGGGCGATGTCGATCAGTTCGTCGACGGCGTCGAGCACATGGTCGCTCTCGTTGCGCATGTGGCTGATGTACATGCCGCCACACTGGGCCGACGCCTTGGCGAGCGCGATCAGTTCGGGCGTTTCGGCGAAGGTTGCGGGGGCGTAGATCAATGAAGATCCGAGCCCCATTGCGCCTTCGTTCATCGCCTTGCGGACGAGGTTTTGCATCGTCGCAAGTTGCGCCGGGGTTGGATCGATATCACGCTCGCCAAGTTCGTGCATGCGCACCGTGGTGGCGCCGACGAAGCTGGCGACGTTGGGCGCGATGCCTTTCTTTTCCAGCATGTCCCAATAGCCGCGCAGGGTGCGCCATGTGATCGGGAACTTGATGTCGCCTTGCTGCTTCTGTGCATCGGCAACCATCGCTTCGTTGAACGGACCTTCGGACCAGCCTTCACCCATCACTTCCAGCGTGACGCCTTGGCGAATGTCGCTTTCGGCGGCGCCGTCGACGATCAGCGCCTCGTTCGCCCAGCTGAGCATGTTGATAAAGCCGGGCGCGACGGTGAGGCCGGTCGCGTCGATGGTCCGTCCGCTGGCGCCGTCAATGTGCGGCGCGAGCGCGACGATCCGGTCGCCGCGGATTGCGACGTCGCCGACGTAAGGCGCGCCGCCGCTGCCATCGACGATCGTGCCACCGCGAACGATGAGGTCGTAAGTTGCCGGCGCCGGTGGCAGATTCGGGGTGGTTGCGCAGGACGCAAGCAGCAGAGCGAAAGGGAAAAGCTTCATGCGCATGGATCGTCCCCTGTTATCGCCGCGTTGCGAGAATGCGACGAACCACCATATGGCAGGACCATGGCAATTCAAATCCGAACCTCGCTGGCCGAACCGGAAACGAACGAGACGTTCGTCCCGCACCGCCCGGCGCGTCCATCCAAGGTTGAAGGCGGGCGCAAGTTCAAGCTGACCAGCGAATATTCGCCGGCGGGCGACCAGCCGACCGCGATCAAGGAGCTGGTCGAAGGTATCCGAGGCGCCGATGGTTCTGAAGGCGAAGTCAGCCAGGTCCTGCTGGGCGTCACCGGGTCGGGCAAGACCTATACCATGGCGCAGATTATCCAGGAGACCCAGCGGCCCGCGCTGATCCTTGCCCCGAACAAGATCCTGGCGGCGCAGCTGTACGGCGAGTTCAAGGGATTCTTCCCCGACAATGCGGTCGAATTTTTCGTCAGCTATTATGATTATTACCAGCCCGAGGCCTACGTCCCGCGAACCGACACCTACATCGAAAAAGAAAGCTCGGTGAACGAGGCGATCGACCGGATGCGGCATAGCGCCACCCGTTCACTGCTGGAACGCGACGACGTCATCATCGTCGCGTCGGTCAGCTGCCTGTACGGGATCGGATCGGTCGAAACCTATTCGGCGATGATCTTCGATCTGAAGAAGGGCCAACAGGTCGACCAGTCGGAGATCATCCGCAAGCTGGTCGCGTTGCAATACAAGCGCAACGACGCGGCGTTCGCGCGCGGCAATTTTCGGGTGCGCGGCGACAATCTGGAAATCTTTCCGTCGCATTATGAAGACAGCGCGTGGCGGATCAGCTTCTTCGGCGACGAGATCGAGGGGATCGTCGAATTCGATCCGCTGACCGGAAAGAAAGCGGCGAGCCTGGAGACGATCCGCGTTTATGCCAATTCGCATTATGTCACCCCCGGCCCGACGCTGAAACAGGCGAGCGAGGCGATCCGCTTCGAACTGACCGAGCGGTTGAAGGAACTGGTCGCCGAGGGTCGGTTGCTCGAGGCGCAGCGACTGGAGCAGCGCACCAATTTCGACCTGGAGATGATCGCGGCGACCGGAAGCTGCGCGGGGATCGAGAATTACAGCCGGTTCCTGACTGGCCGCCTGCCCGGCGAACCGCCGCCGACCCTGTTCGAATACCTCCCCGACAATGCGCTTCTGTTCGTCGACGAAAGCCACCAGACGGTGCCGCAGATTAGCGCGATGGCGCGGGGCGATCACCGCCGCAAGATCACGCTTGCCGAACATGGTTTCCGCCTGCCCAGTTGCATCGACAACCGACCGCTGCGCTTCAACGAATGGGAAGCGATGCGCCCGCAATCGGTGTTCGTCAGCGCGACCCCGGGGCCGTGGGAAATGAACGAGACCGGCGGCGTGTTTTCCGAACAGGTTATCCGCCCGACCGGGCTGATCGACCCGCCCGTCGAGATCAAGCCGGTCGAGGACCAGGTCGACGATCTGGTCAACGAGGCCAAGAAGGTCGCTGCGCAGGGCTATCGCACGCTGGTCACGACGCTGACCAAGCGGATGGCCGAAGACCTGACCGAATATCTTCACGAGGCCGGGCTTCGCGTTCGCTACATGCACAGCGATGTCGAGACGCTTGAGCGCATCGAGCTGATCCGCGACTTGCGGTTGGGCGTTTACGACGTTTTGGTCGGGATCAACCTGCTTCGCGAGGGGCTCGACATTCCCGAATGCGGGCTGGTCGCGATCCTCGATGCCGACAAGGAAGGCTTCCTGCGCAGCGAAACGTCGCTGATCCAGACGATCGGCCGCGCCGCGCGCAACGTCGACGGCCGCGTCATCCTCTATGCCGACCGGATCACCGGAAGCATGGAACGCGCGCTCAACGAGACTGGTCGCCGCCGCGAAAAGCAGGAAGCTTATAACGTCGAACACGGCATTACCCCGATGTCGATCAAGTCCCAGATCAACGACATCATGAGCGACGTGAGCTTGCGCGATGGCGTGCTGGTCGAGACCGGTGACGACGAGCGCCCGCATCTCGTCGGGCACAACCTGAAGGCCTATATCGCCGACCTCGAACAGCGCATGCGCAAGGCCGCCGCCGACCTGGAATTCGAAGAGGCCGGGCGACTTCGTGACGAAATCCGCCGTCTAGAGGAGGATGATCTGGGCATCCCGCATCCCCAGCGGGTCGCGCCGCGCCCGGTCGGGAATTCGAACCAGGGCAAGCCAGGCACGCGGCGCGATCGTTTCGGCAAGACGCGTTACAAGAAGATGGGCGGGCGACCCTGAGCCCCTCGATCAACGCGCAACTGGCGTCGACCGGCGCGCTTGAGGTCGGCGGGGTCGCGCTCTAGCGTCTCTCGCAACTCGGGGAGACTTTCAATGCGCGCGATCATGTTCCTTCTTGCCGCCAGCACGCTCGCGTTTCCCGCTGCATTGTCGGCGCAGGCAGCAACGCCCGCCAAGCCCGCCGTTCCGCCGGCGAAAGAAACGCCCAAGGCCGAGAGGTCGGAGGAAGTCGTTCCGCAAGTCGTGCGGACGATGCATCAAGGCACCTTCGGCGGTCAGCGGATGCGCTTTTCGGCGACGATCGGCGAAACCATTGTCAAGAACAAGGACGGGGTGGCCGAGGTCGCGGTGGTCACTACCGCCTACGTCAAGGAACCGCGCGATCCGGGCCGACCGGTCACCTTCCTGTTCAACGGCGGTCCGGGATCGGGATCGGTGTGGCTGCAGATGGGTGCGTTCGGTCCGAAGCGGGTCGCCATCCCCGCCGATGCGCGTGACGACGGGGCGCCGCCCTATCCGATCGTGGACAATCCGGATTCGTTGCTCGACGTCACTGACATCGTCTTCATCGATCCGCCGGGAACGGGCTTTTCGCACCTGATCGGGAAAGCCGACCCCAAGGATTATTATGGTGTGACGCAGGACGCCAAGCTGGTCGCCGAAGTGATAAGGCGCTGGCTTGGCGACAATGGGCGGTGGAACAGCGCGAAATATCTTGGCGGCGAAAGCTATGGCACGACGCGAAGCGCCGCCGTCGCGAACCAGTTGATGAATGCGACCTACAACGACGTCGGGTTGAACGGTATCCTGCTGATTTCTACCGTGCTGGATTTCGCCGCCGGATCGGACGCGCCGGGCAACGAGCTTGGCTACATAACCAACTTGCCGTCGATGGCCGCAACCGCGCTTTATCATGGCAAAGCGCAAGGTGCGTCTGTCGCGCAATTCGTCGAGGAAGCGCGGCAGTGGGCGATCGGCCCCTACGCCAGTGCGCTCCTGAAAGGTCAGAAACTGCGGGGCGAGGAACGTAATCGCATCCGTCGAGATTTGGCTCGTTTTACTGGGCTATCTGAAACCTATCTGGATCAAGCGGATTTCCGCGTGACGCCCGATCGTTTCTATAAGCAGCTGCTTCGCGATCGCGGCGTCACCATCGGACGGCTCGATGCCCGATATACCGGCAAGGATTTTGACAATGCCGGCGAGGGGCCGGACAATGACCCCAGCTTTTACGGCATTGATGCCGGCTACACCGCCGCGATCAACAGTTGGGCGCGCGGCCCCCTGGGATTCAAGACCGACCGCGAATATCAATCGATCAGCGGGATCGGCCGAGATTGGGATTGGCGGATCGGCGGCCGCGATGCCAATGCCTATCTCAATGTCGCGCCCTACATCGGCACGGCGTTACGCGAGAATAGCGGGCTCAAAGTTCTGGTGGCGCAGGGCTATTACGATTTTGCGACCCCGTTCTTTGCGGCCGAATATGCGCTCAGCCGGACCGGGATCCCACAGGATCGCATCATCTATCATTATTATGATGCGGGCCACATGATGTATGTGCGCGATGAGGATCGCCGGAAGTTGTCCGCCGATATTCGCGCCTTCATTCGCTCGCGCTAGAAGTTAAGCGAGGACGCCTTTCGCCTTCATCGCACGCGAATAGAAGAACAGGGCGATGCCGACGGCAATGATCACCAGCGGCATATATTGCGCCCCGCCCTGTGTCAGTTCGGCGGGCGGGGGCGAGCCGAGAAATTGCTGGCCGAAGCTCATCACCATGCCGACCAATGACAATGCCAAAGCAGGAACCGCGAAGCGGCTGCGCAGGAGCAGGAGCAATGATCCGGCCAGCGCCGCCCAAACCCCAAGGCCCCAACCGATTTGGGCCCAGATCGGCATGCCGTTGACCCAATCGAGCGTTACCTGCGGATCGACCGTTGGCATCATCGATTTCAGATAGTCGCGGTTTTCCATCCGCGTCATCAGGTAGTCGTAGCCACCGAAGCAATTCCAAATGGTGGCGAGAATTCCAACGATCCACAAATGCATCGGTGTTGCCGATCTGATCGTATCGTTCATATGCCCCTCCCCCGGCCCGACTTGGTTCGGGCCCGCAACGAAAAAGGCTCGCAATCGACCCTAAAGTCAAGATTTCGCTTATTCGGTGCTTACCCGGTCGGGGGCGGCCCAACGGGTTGTGACGGTGGCGCCGCGGCCGCGGGTCATCACGATATCCCTGCAGCCCTGCGCCAACAGCGCCTCACGAACCAACGCTGTCCGCTCCGCCTCCCCAGTCAACTCGACAGGCGCACCGATGCGCGGGCCGGCCCAGGCAATTAACGCAATCGCCGCGGCGTCTGGTACGTCTTCCTTGAACGCGACATCGGGCAACGGAAGCGCTGGCGGGCGCATCGAAAGTTGCCAGTCCGGATAATTGGCTGCAACCCGCTTTTCGAGCGTTCGATAAGTGTCGAGCGAGGCGCCCGGTATTGGATTGGCATTGACGATCACCCTGCGGTGGGCGCGGTCGACGATGATGTCGTCGGCCTTCGCTCCGCTGACTAAGGCGAGACTTTGCAAAAGCGCGGAAACTTGGCGATTCGACGCTTCGGTCTGTTCCTGGGCGCGGGCGGCGGCGAGTTCCGCCGCTTCGGCGGCGCCCGGATCGGTTCCGACCCTGAACTGGTCGATCTTGACGTCAAACCGTCGACCAAGTGTAGTTGCCAGAGCGGTCGCGACCTTGGCATCGGCCTGGTCGACGAATTTCGGCGTCAGAATCGTTGCTGTCACCACCGGATCGCCGTGCGTATTGTCGAGATCGATCTGGGTCACCCGGGCGGTGGTCGGGAATGCGTTCTTGATGACGGCCTGGGCCTGCCTGGTGGCGTTGGTTTCCCACGCTATCTGGCGGAGGGCGATGCTGAGCGGGATCGCAAGAACGGCAAACACACCGATGATGCCAAGCACCTGGAGCCGCGTCTGTTTCTTGGTCATCGCAGTGCTGAAACCGTAGAATCGCGCCGTCACCGCCGCCGACAGGGCGATGGTGGTCAGATTGGTCGTAAACAGCAGCAGCGCCCCGCCGAACACGGTCCAGTTGAACGTTGCCAGTCCGAAGCCCACCACCGCGAGAGGCGGCATCAAAGCTGTCGCGATGGCGACCCCGACGATGGTCCCGTCGCGCCCGCGGATCATCGCATAGGCACCGGCGAGGGCGGAAAACAGCGCGACGAACAGGTCGAACAAGTTCGGCCGGGTGCGCGAGGCGATCTCCTGCGTCACCGTCTGGACCGGCGACAGGAAGACGATCAGCGCGGTGATCGCAATGGCCAGGACTGTGCCGTAGAACAGGGTCTTGGCGCAGGCGCGCAGTTCCAGCGCATCCCCGACAACCAGCGCGAAGCCGGCACCGAGGATCGGCCCCATCAAGGGCGAGAGCAGCATCGCGCCGATCACCACCGCCGGTGACGAGAGCAACAGGCCGAGAACGGCAATTGCCGCCGACATCAGGGTCATGAAGACGAAGCGAGCGCTCATCCGGCTTTCTTCATCGAGCTTGTCGAGGACGGCGACCTGGTCCACGCTGTCGACGATCTTTTGGCGCCACGTTCGGCGTAGCGCGGCGAGGAACTTCAGCCGCTCGCGGCGGTCGAGCACTTTTGCCTTCGTCGAGGAGGCAGGCGAGGCAGAGATTTCATCCATCGCCAAATTCATGACGCGCTTTGCAACAATTGGGAAGCATCACGGCATTGCGTGATGGAAAGTCGTCACCCTCGCCCCACAAAAGCTGTCCTACAAAGAACCAACGTGGTTAATTATCCTGAATCGAAGATAGCCAAATCCAAATGTTAATTGATGACCTGCTCGACCGGGAGGGGGCTATGTCAATCATCCTTGCGATCGCGGTGGGCCAACCAATTTCGGAATTACTGAGGCAGTGGCAAGAGCGCATGGCTTTGGCGGCACGAAGCGCAATTCGCCACGCGACGACGCAGCGGCGATCTACACCAGGATG
>JBDTMR010000035.1:0-12937 GCA_039934175.1 Sphingomicrobium sp. | reverse complement strand
TGGGTGAACTGGACGGGTGCGGGACAAGCGATAACATGGCGCCCATCATGACGCCGCAACGCGTGGTGGCAAGGGGGCATTGGCCTTGCTATGGCCGCGGCACGATGACCCATAAAAGCAGCCTGCTCCAGCTCCTCGAAGAGCGTGGATATATTCACCAGATGACCGACCCGGCGGGTCTCGACGCGCTTGCCGCCAAGGACCAGGTGACGGGTTATATCGGTTTCGATGCTACCGCCCCGTCGCTGCACGTCGGAAGCCTGGTGCAGATCATGATGCTGCGCCGGATGCAGCAGGCCGGACACCGCCCGATTGCGCTGATGGGCGGCGGCACGACCAAGGTCGGCGACCCCAGCGGCAAGGACGAAAGCCGTCAATTGCTCACTCACGACCAGATCCAAGCGAACATCGCGTCGATCCGCAAGGTTTTCGAGCGATTCCTGGACTTCGATGGCCCGAACGCGGCGATCATGGTCGACAATGACACGTGGCTGGCAGACCTCAATTATATCGACATGCTGCGCGAGGTGGGGAAGCATTTCACGATCAACCGGATGCTGACCTTCGACAGCGTCAAGCTGCGGCTGGACCGGGAGCAGCCGCTGACCTTCCTGGAATTCAACTACATGATCCTGCAGGCCTACGACTTCCGCGAACTGGCGCGGCGCGAGGGCTGCCGATTGCAGCTCGGCGGATCGGACCAGTGGGGCAATATCGTCAACGGGATCGAACTAGCCCGGCGGATGGACGGCGGCGAGGACTTGTACGGCGTCACCACCCCGTTGATCACGACTGCCGACGGCAAGAAGATGGGCAAGACTGCGCGCGGTGCGATCTGGCTGAACGCAGATCAGCTGAGCCCATATGATTACTGGCAATTCTGGCGCAACTCGGCCGATGCGGACGTCGGCCGCTTCCTGCGATTGTTTACCGACATCGACCTGCAAGAGATTGATCGCCTTGTCAAATTGGAAGGTCAGGCGATCAACGATGCGAAGATCGCGCTGGCGAATGCGGCCACCGCAATGCTGCATGGCGAAGAGGCAGCGCAGACCGCTGCAGAGACTGCGCGGCAAACTTTCGAGCAGGGTGCCGCGGGCGATGATCTACCCACCGTCTCGATTGGCGGTTTGGAAACCGGTATTCTGGAAGCACTCGTCATGCTGGGCTTTTGCGCATCAAAGGGTGAGGCAAAGCGGAAAGTGGCTGAAAATGCGGTGAAGATCGACGATGTCACCATATCTGATCCGCAGTACGCGATCGGGCTTTCAAACACGCCTACGAAGATTAGTCTCGGTAAGAAGAAGCACGGGCTTCTCACCTCCTAGCCGCTTCGCAGCAATCCCACCGCAGCATCGCGTTCGAAGAGGTAGAGGCAGGTCCGCGCGGCTTGCCCGCGTGGGCTGTCGAGACCGCCATCTCGGTCGAGCAGCAATTGCGCGTCGCTTTGGGCGAGCGGGGCGAGTGCGGTTACATCTTCGGGCGATGCAAGCCGGAAGGCCTGCTCGCCCGATTGGCGAGTACCGAGAATTTCGCCCGGGCCGCGCAGCTTCAGATCCTCTTCCGCAATTCGGAAGCCGTCATTGGTGTCCCGCATGAGGGCCAGGCGCGCCCTGCCCGTTTCGGTGAGATTGGGGCCGCGCAGCAGGATGCAGCGGCTGAGCTTTGCGCCGCGGCCTACGCGTCCGCGCAACTGGTGAAGCTGGGCGAGACCGAACCGCTCGGCGCCTTCGATCACGATCAGCGATGCGTTGGGCACGTCGACGCCGACTTCGATGACTGTGGTAGCGACCAGCACAGAGATTTGGCCACTGGCGAATGACGCCATGACGTCATCCTTTTGCGGGCCCTTCATGCGGCCATGGACGAGCCCGACCTTGTTCGCGCCGAAGCGGTCGCGAAGCGTCGCGGCGCGGTCTTCGGCGGCGGCGGCGTCGATCGCCTCGCTTTCCTCGACCAAGGGGCAAACCCAATAGGCCTGACCGCCGGCATCGATATGACGGCCGAGCCCTTCGACGACGTCGGCCAGTTTCTGGTCGGAGGTGACAAGTGTTTCGACCGGCGTCCGCCCCGGCGGCATCTCGTCGATGCGGCTGACGTCCATCTCGCCATAATGGGTAAGCGTCAGCGTGCGCGGGATCGGCGTTGCCGTCATCGCGAGTAAATGCGGCGGATGCTCCGCCTTCGATGTAAGGAGCAGGCGCTGCGAGACGCCGAAACGATGCTGCTCATCGATTATGACGAGGCCAAGCGACTTGTAGGCCACTTTCTCCTGGAAGATGGCGTGGGTGCCGACGAGGATATGGATCGAGCCGTCGGCTAAGCCCATCAGCGTCGCTTCGCGCACCTTGCCCTTGTCGCGCCCCGTCAGGATGGCGACGTTGACGCCCAGCGGCGCGCATTGTCGCTGGAGCGTGGCGAGATGCTGGCGGGCGAGGATTTCCGTGGGGGCGAGCATCGCAGCCTGCGCGCCCGCTTCCACGGCCTCGAGCATTGCGAGCAAGGCGACCAACGTCTTGCCCGACCCGACATCGCCCTGAAGCAAGCGAAGCATCGGAGCCTGCTGCGCCATGTCGCCGCGGATTTCCTCGCTCACCCGGCGCTGGGCGCCCGTCAATTCATACGGGAGCTTGAGTTTCCCGAGGATCGAGCCATCGCCCTGTAGCGAGCGAGTGCGCCGCCGACGGCTCGACTCGCGGAGGACGAGCAGCGCCAGTTGGTTCGCAAAAATTTCGTCATATGCCAAGCGATTGCGCGCATAGTCTGAGTTTGGTTCGGAATGGATTTCGGCCAGTGCCCGGTGCCAACGCGGCCAGCCTTGCCGCGCGAGCAACGACGGTTCGATCCATTCGTCGAGTTCCGGCGCGCGCTCCAGCGCGGCCAGCGCCAGTTCGCGCATTCGTCTGTTCGAGATGCCTTCGGTGAGACCGTAGACCGGTTCGCGGATCGCGACGTCGGCGGCCTTGTCGGTCGTCATCACCTCGGGATGGACGATCTGCAATTCCTGCCCATAGCTGTCGAGCTTGCCGACGACGGTTCTGGTTTCGCCGAGCGGCAATTGCTTCTTCGCCCAGCCAGAATTGTTGAAGAAGGTGAGCGTGATGGTGTTGCCGGCGCAATCAGCGGCGAAGATCCGCATCGGTGCGCGGCCCTGCGGTGTCCGCGCTTCGAATGGCGTGACGTCGATGATGACGATCCGGCCGGCCATGGCGTGACTGGCTTCGGTGACCCTAAGGCGGTCTATGGTCCCCGTGGGAAGATGAAACAGGAGATCTACCGCGCGCGTCAGGTCCAGCCGACCAAGCGACTTGCCGAGGCCGGGTCCGACGCCTTTGAGCGCCTCGACTTCGGCAAATAGCGGATTGAGGATGTCCGGCCTCACAATCGTTGCAGGTCTTCTGCCAACGACAGTCGTTTTGACCGTATCCATTGCGAGAACACCCATTTTCGACCGCGGGTGGGTGGTGGTGCTTGATGAAGGGTCAGTGTGTCCGGTTGACCGTCGGGCCGAACGTTCGCGAAAAACACGGCGTCCCCTGGCTGCCCTCGAAAAGCGATGTCGAGACGCGGAAAGACGGTGGCACTCCCTTCGAAATCATCGTTGAGGTAAGTCACGACTGTACCGACGCGCTGGCCGTATCGGGCAAGATTTTCCCGCTCTCGTTCGACATTGGGGTCGAGAAAATCGAAATGCGCGACGTATTGCTGCCCAACTTCGTAACTGATCACGCTCGGTGCCTCATGACATTCGACCGGGACGCTCAGTAAGATGCTTGCACGATGCTGAAGGATAGCGATCACGAGATCGGCGTCGCGTGGCTTGAAAAACGTGGTCAGGGCGGTGCGTTTCTCGTCGATCTGACCGCCTGCGGTCGTGGATGGCTGCAAGCTCGTTCTGGCCCGCTCAATCAACCAATTGCCAAACCCCGGTGGCGCAAATCCGCGTGCGGCGGCGATCCGAGCATGGGGCGTCATCCGCTCCGGGCTTGGCGGCGTCAACATTTGCTCGATCGGCGCTTGGGTCACTAACGCGAGTTGCTGCGCTGCTCCGTCTTCCCCAGCCGCAGCCGCTCGCCCCATCAGTTCGATCGCATCGTTCCAGCTCTTCGATCGACCCCATCCGTAGGCAGCTTTCACAGCTTCCAAGGAATATTTTTCGCTCATTCTTCTCCCCTAGCGCGCCGGGCCGCGACTGCCTACATGGTCGCGATGGCACCTGCGGCGATTTTTCGCCGGCGGGGTTTTTTGGCGTTGAGGACGACACACGGCATGGACGAGGAATTGCGGGCGCTGAAATACCGGTCGTGGCATCGCGGGACGCGCGAAGCCGACATGATGATCGGCGGATTCTTCGATCGTCACCATGAGGCGTGGAACGGCAAGGAGCGCGCCTGGTTCTCGGATCTGCTCGCCGAACAGGACGTCGACATCATGGCGTGGGCGATCGGGACGGCGGAAGCGCCGGCACGTTACCATGGGCCGATGCTGAGCGCGCTCCAGCAACTCGATTTCATCAGGATCGCGCGATGAGCGACGTCATGCAGCGCATCCTGAAGGCCGAACAGCAACTGACGTTGTCCCGCGTCCCCGCGGGCTTCCTGCCGTGGCTGGCAAGCGACCTCGCCCGCGCCGCGAAAGGCCGTGCCGTGATCATAGCCGCCGACGAAGCTGCGATGCGGGCGATTGCCGATACCGTCCCGGTCTTTGCGCCCGATGTCGAGGTGATCGGCTTCCCGGCGTGGGACTGCCTGCCCTACGACCGCGCCTCGCCCGCCTTGCGGGTCATGGCGGAGCGGCTGGCCGCGCTCCACCAGATGCAGCAACCGCGCAAAGGCCCCCAACTAATCGTCACGACGGTCAATGCGGCGAGCCAGCGCGTCCTGACGCCCTTCCGTATCCGCCAGTTCACCAAGCGACTGGCCGAGGGTGAGCGGATCGAGCGCGATGCGCTGGTAACCTTGCTGCTCGCCAACGGCTATCAACGCACCGACAGCGTCCACGATGCGGGCGAATTCGCGGTGCGCGGTTCAATCGTCGATCTTTATCCCGCGAGCGAGACGCAACCGGTCCGGCTCGATTTTTTCGGCGACGAGATCGAGACAATGCGTGCCTTCGACCCAGCCGACCAGCGTTCGAGCGGCAAGGCCGCACCATTCGTCCTGATGCCTGCCAGTGAAGGCCTGCTCGATGAGGAGACGGTCAAAAGGTTTCGCGAGCGCTATCGCGAGAAATTCGGTGCGACCGCAACTGGCGATCCGCTTTATCAGGCGATCAGCGACGGTCGTCGTCTTGCCGGGATGGAACACTGGCTTCCGCTGTTCGAGGAACGCCTTGCCAGCCTGTTCGATCATCTGGGCGACGACGACGTCATTCTGCGCGATTCCAATGCCGACAAGGCCTTCGATGCGCGGCGCGAGGCGATCGACGATTATTTCGCCAATCGCGAAAAGGCGATGGTCGGCGAGCCTGGAAGCTATCGCCCGCTGGCGCCGCGCGATCTCTATCTTCCGAAGGCCGACTGGGACGACGCGCTGGACAGCCGACCTGTGCACCTTGCGACCGCGTTCGCCGAGCCCGAAAGCGACCGGGTCATCGATTTTGCGGTCGACGGCGCGCGTGACTTTGCGCCGGAACGCGCCGCCAATGAAAATGTCTACGAAGCGGTCGTCAAACATGTCGGCAAGCTACGAAAAGACCACAAGAAGATCGTTTTCGCCAGTTATAGCGCTGGCGCCCGCGAACGGCTTTCCGGATTGCTCGATGAGCATGGTCTGAATCGACTGGCGCAGGTCCGGACCTGGCAGGAAGCACTCGGCACGAAAAGCGACGCGGCGCTGCTCGTCCTTCCGCTCGACCATGGCTTTGCGGCGCCGGACGTTGCGGTGCTCACCGAACAGGACATGCTTGGCGACCGATTGGTCCGGCGCAAGAAGCGCCCGAAAAGCGCGGATGCCTTTCTTGCAGAGCTCGCCAGCCTTTCGCCGGGCGATCTGGTCGTCCATGCCGATCATGGCATCGGTCGCTATCTCGGCCTGACCTCGGTCGCCGTCGGCCGCGCACCGCACGATTGCGTGGCGCTGGAATATGCCGGCGGAGACAAGCTTTACGTTCCGGTCGAAAATATCGACGTGCTGACCCGCTATGGCTCGTCGGACAGCGAACGGGCGCACCTGGATCGCCTAGGCGGTGAGGCATGGCAGCGTCGCAAGTCGCGGATGAAGGAACGGATCCGCGAAATTGCCGGTGAGCTGATCAAGGTTGCCGCCGTTCGCGCCACCCGTCCCGGCCAGGTCGCGGAGGTCGACAGCGCCTTCCCGCAATTCGTCGACCGCTTCCCCTACGAGGAAACCGATGATCAGGATCGCGCTATCGGTGATGTCCTGGAGGATCTGGCGAGCGGGAAGCCGATGGACCGACTGGTCTGCGGCGATGTCGGGTTCGGCAAGACGGAGGTCGCACTTCGCGCTGCGTTCGTTGCCGCAATGGCCGGGATGCAGGTTGCGGTAATTGCGCCGACCACCCTCCTCGCCCGCCAGCATTTCACCAACTTCACCGAGCGCTTCAAGGGCTTTCCGATGGAGATCGGGCGGTTGTCGCGGCTAGTAACGGCAAACGAGTCCAAGGCGACCAAGGAGGGACTTGAGAAAGGCACGATCGATATCGTCATCGGCACACATGCCCTTCTGTCGAAATCGTTGAAGTTCAGACGGCTGGGTCTGGTCATTGTCGATGAAGAGCAGCATTTCGGGGTCGCCCACAAGGAGCGGCTCAAGGCGCTGAAGGCCGACGTCCATGTTCTGACGCTGACCGCCACGCCGATCCCGCGCACGCTGCAGATGGCGATGAGCGGGCTTCGCGAATTGTCGGTCATTCAGACCCCGCCGGTCGACCGGTTAGCGGTACGTACCTACATCGCGCCGTGGGATGCGGTGGTCGTGCGCGAAGCATTGCTGCGCGAACATTATCGCGGCGGACAGAGCTTTTTCGTGGTTCCACGGATCTCCGACCTCGCCGATATCGAGGACTGGCTTCGCGAGGAGGTGCCGGAGGTCAAGGCGATCACCGCGCACGGCCAGATGGCACCGACCCAGGTCGAAGAGAGGATGAGCGCCTTTTACGACCGCAAATATGACGTTCTTCTGTCAACCACCATCGTCGAGAGCGGGCTGGATATTCCGAGCGCGAATACGCTGATCGTGCACCGTGCCGACCGTTTCGGCCTTGCCCAGCTTTACCAGCTGCGCGGGCGGGTCGGGCGGTCGAAGACGCGGGCCTATGCCTATCTGACGACGGCACCCAACCGGCAAATGACCGAAGGGGCGGAAAAGCGTCTGCAAGTGCTTGCCAATCTCGACAGCCTCGGCGCGGGATTCCAGTTGGCGAGCCACGACCTGGATATTCGCGGTGCCGGCAATTTGCTTGGCGACGAGCAGTCTGGTCACATCAAGGAGGTTGGTTTCGAGCTTTATCAATCGATGCTGGAAGACGCGATCCTCGAAATGAAGACCGGCAAGGCCGATCCGTCGCGTCAGGAAAACAGTCCGCAAATCAATGTCGAAGCGCCTATTCTTATCCCGGAAACCTACGTCCCCGACCTCGACCTTCGGATGGGCCTATATCGTCGCCTCGGCGACTTGGAAGATCGCGCCGGCGTCGATGAATTCGCCGCCGAGATGATCGACCGGTTCGGCGCATTGCCGAGCGAGACGACCAATTTGCTGACCATCGTCGAGACCAAGATCAATTGCCGCAAGGCCTGCATCGCCAAGCTCGATGTCGGGGCCAAGGGCGCCTTGGTCACATTCGTCGGGTCCGGCTTCCCCGACCTTGGCGGGCTTCTTGCCTATGTCGAGCGACTGAATGGAGCAGCCAAACTGCGCCCCGACAGCAAATTGGTCGTCAGCCGCGAATGGCCCGATGGGGTCGCACGATTGCACGGGGCGTTGCAGATCTCGCGGGGACTGGCGCGGGTCGCTGCCGCATCGGCCAAGGCCAAGGAAATGGAGACGGCCTAGGCGTGATCGCTGGCGAAGGCGGTGAGCGCGTCGGTATCGAGGGCCTGAGCGATCAAAAAGCCCTGAATGAGGTCGCCGCCCCACAGGCGCACCAGATCGCGCTGTGCGACGCTCTCAACGCCCTCGACGACGACCTTGAGGCCGAGTTCGCGAGCCAGGCCGATCATCGTTCGGACAACGATCTGGTCGCGCCGACCCGTTTCGATATCGGCAAGCAGGCCGCGATCGATCTTCAGCGCGTCGAGCGGAAGTGACGTGAGATAAGCAAGATTGGCGTAACCAGTTCCGAAATCGTCGATCGCAATGGCAACGCCTGCCGCGCGCAACGTGTCGAGGCGCGCGCCGACATTTTCCCATTCGCTGACCAGGCTGCTTTCGGTGATCTCCAGGGTCAGCCGCGAAGGATCAAAGCCACTTTCGTGCAAGATCGCGAGCAGCCAGTGTTCGTAACCGGGGCGCAGGAGGTCTTCGGCGACGCAATTCAAAGAAAGTCGCACCCCGTCCAGTATTTTCCCCCAGGCGGCGGCTTCCCGGAGCGCCTTTTGCTGGACGTGGCGCGACAATCGCTCGGTCAGCCCCGAACGGGCCGCCCGCTCGAACAAGTCGGCGGGCCCGAGCGCCCCCGGCCAACGGGCAAGCGCCTCCACGCCCGCCAATCGACCACTCATGGCTTCCACCTGTGGCTGGAAGCGAATGGCAATGGCGTCATTCGCGATGGCCGCCTCAAGCGCGCGGTCGGGCCGCGGCTGGGGCAATGGGGCCAATCGATCCGACGCCCGGTTCTGCGCAGTCACTTGCACGCGTTTACTCCTTGGCGCTTTATCGCTGTTGCCAATGTCGGCCGAAAGGGCGGTGCGCAGCGCGCCCCGATACGGGACAGTGGCGCAATGCGGCAAAATCCCTATGGTCGCGCCTTGTGAGCGATCAGATCCCCCGCCCCGACCCTGATGGAAACGATCTTGCTGCTGCGGGATTTGCGCTGCTGGCGAGCGAATCCCCGGAATCAAAGCGCGCCGAAGCGGCGCTTCGCAAGGCTTATCGCTGGGCCGATTCGGATAAGGCTGAGGCACTGGTCGTGCTGGGCGGCGATGGCTTCATGCTGCAGACGCTGCACACGATGTTGGAACGCGGTCAGTCGATCCCGTTGTTCGGGATGAACCGCGGGACCGTCGGCTTCATGATGAACGACTGGCGCGCGGCGGGTCTAGCCAAGCGGCTTGCCGGTGCCAAGGCGATCCGCATTGCGCCGCTGATGATGCGCGCCACTAGCGTCGACGGAAGCACCTGCGAGCGGCCCGCGATCAACGAAGTCTCGCTGCTTCGCCAGATGCGCCAGACCGCGAAGATCGAAATCAGCGTCGATGGCCGCGTGGTCATGTCCGAACTGACCTGCGACGGCGTGCTGGTCGCGACACCCGCCGGTTCGACGGCCTATAATTTCTCTGCACGCGGACCGATCCTGCCGCTGTCAGCCAACATGCTTGCTTTGACCCCGCTGGCACCGTTCCGACCACGCCGCTGGTCCGGTGCGATCCTGCCCGAGCAAGTAACGGTCGGGCTTCGCGTGCTGGAAGCGGACAAGCGACCGGTGGCGGCCGTCGCCGACCAGTTCGAGGTTCGCGATGTCGCCGAAGTGCTGGTTCATCTCGACCGCACGAAAGCGCTGACCTTGCTGTTCGATCCCGGCCATGCCCTCGACGAGCGCGTCGCGATGGAGCAGTTTGTCACCTAAAGGCTTGTCTTTGGAATCGGACGCGGTATATCGCCCCTCGCCCCGAGGAATCGGGACCGCTCCCCGATAGCTCAGCGGTAGAGTAGGTGACTGTTAATCACTTGGTCGTTGGTTCGAATCCAACTCGGGGAGCCATTTTTTCCAGCAGCAGATGCGGAATGAATGGTTGGCAGGCCCAGCGGGTCTGACCGTGCACGCGCCTCATTCGCCCTGAGCATCCCGACGGCAAACAACGCCCCTGCCGCAATCGCGACACCGTAAGGTATCCCTGATCCCTTGTTGAGGAACAGGATCGGGCTCACGCCATCGCCTTGGCGCAGCATTCGGGCAAGCAGGATCAGGAGGGCCAGCAGACCGCCGCACAACGCGACGGCGATCAGGAACGTGCCGACCCCTGCGAAATCGAACCACAGGCTCGTCACGGCGAGCAGTTTGACGTCACCGCCGCCCAATTTACCCGCTGCGAACATCAGCGTTCCAGCGAACAGAGTTGAAGCAAAAATCGCGACATTCTGCCAAAGCGACCAATGCGGACCCGTGATCACGATGACAACCAACGCCAGCGCCAAAACTGCGGCGGTAGTGAGGTTCGAAATCTTCAGTTTCAGCAAGTCCTGGATTCCTGCCGCGATCAGCAGAATCGTAAGAATGACGATGCACCACAACGGAGCTAGCGCAAGCGTCATTTGGCGCCCTCTGCTGAGCGTAAGTTATTGACGGCACGCCCGTAATATTCCCCGCGCACCGCGATCGCCTGTGAAAAAGCGGCAATTGCCTTGCGCCGCTGATGAAGGCTGAGTGCGACCACTCCGAGATCGTTGAGGCGGGCCGCATAGGTTTCGTCATCTTCGCGCGGCTTGCGCGGCGGAAGATCGGCAGCGAGCGCAGTCAGGACGAGATCGCGGTTCGCGGCGAACAGCGGCGAGCGCGGATCGGCCGCAACTGCACGTTCGAAGAAGGGAAGCGCCGCCTTCAAATCTCCGGCGAGAAAATATGACCAGCCGAGATTGTTGACGATTTCGGCCCGGGTCGGCGCCAAGGCGAGTGCATGAGCATAAGCGGCGCGGGCTTCCCCGAAATCGCCGGACCGATCGGCGACAACACCAAGCCCGTTCCACGCGCGCCAGCTCGTCGTGGGCGAGGCCGTCGCCTTGGCAAGCGCGCGTAGCGCCCGTTCATCCTTGCCCAGAGCGAGTGCGGAGAGCCCCACGAGCTCGTTGACCGCAGGATCGTCCGGCGACGCGCCCAGCATCCCCTCTCCCCGCGCCAGCGCCTCCTCGAACGCGCCGCTTTTATATGCAATTCGGGCCAGGCTCGGTTCCAGTGACGCCGGTGCCGCGCCTTCCTCGATCGCGTGCGCAATCATCAGCCTTGCCTGATCGATCCGTCCCGAATCGATTGCATGGTCGATCTGGGCCGGTGAAATCGTCACCAGCATCGCGGCAAAGCTTGCCGCGAATGGCCACATCATACGGCGACCCGCTTGCCATTGACCCGATCGACCGCATCCTGTCCGAGGAGGACGACGATGTGCGCGGCGGCGGGGTCGAGTTTAGCAGCGATTCCCAATTTGGCGGCGATCCTGACAGCCGAAAACTGCGCGCCGCTGGGATAAAGCACGACGCTGGTCGAACGAACCGTTGCAGAATCGCCGATTGCCATATCGCTCCAGCCGCTGGCCCTCATCATCTCGCGGGTTTTGGCGGCCAGTCGCGAAACCCGGGCCGCATTCAGCAGTTCCACCCGGACCGAACGAATGGGCGGCGATATCGCCTGCCGCGCTTCTTCCCAGAGCGGACCCGGCTGGGTCACCAGCGCGATTTCGCCGAGCGACAATCGAACCAGCCTGGGTGACCGAGGAGCGGCCATCATCGGCGCCGCAACGGCAGCTACGGTCGACAAAGAGAGACGGTCGCCAAAGCCGACTGCTTTGACCACCTCGGCGGTCGTCGGCATCTCGCCGCTGCGGCCGTTGAGCATCGCCAATTCTCGACGAATTCGTCCGGCTTCTTCCTTATTGCCGTCTGCTTCCCGATTGGCCGCGAGCCGTTCGAGCAAATCGCCGTTCGACGGTGCAAGCGCGAGTGCGCCCTCATATTGTCGGGCGGCAAGATCGAATCGGCCCATTCGTTCATAGCCACTGGCCATTCCGACATAGGCTTCGAGGTTGGACGGATCCTCCCGAACGGCTTTGCGAAAGGATTCGAGCGCAAGCCCGACATTGCCGAGCGCAAGCTGGGCACGGCCTTCGGCAACGCGGACATCGGCAGTCGCATTTTCAGCGAGCGCCGATCCCGGCAGCGATCGGATCGCCAGCTTGGCGTCATTGCAACCGGCGAGCGCGAGCATGACGATTGCAGCGAGCATGGTACGATGTGCGAACATCAGGACCCCCCTGCTAGTGATGGCATTACCGCGCGCATGACGCGGATGGCGGCCGGCAACATCAACACCCCGATCATCACCGGCAACATGCAGGCGACGAGCGGGATGGAAATCAGAACCGGCAAACGATGCGCTTTTTCTTCGGCACGAAGGCGGCGACGTTCACGCATTTCCGACGCATAGACCCGCAACGTCTGCGCGATCGACGAACCGAGCTTGGTCGACTGGATGAGAAGCGTCGCGAATGCGCGTATCTCGTCTGCGCCCGCCCGATCGGCCATTCGGCGAAGCGCGTCTTCATGGCTTCGTCCGGCACGAAGTTCGAGCACGACCGCTCCGAATTGTTCGGCTAGCCGCGGGTGCGAAACCGCGATTTCCATCCCGACCCTGGAAAATGCAGCTTCGAGACCAAGACCGGCTTCGACGCAGACCAGCATGAGGTCGAGCGCGTCGGGAAAGCCGTTGATCAATTCCTGCTGGCGCCGATCGGCCTTTGCCCGGATGAAAATATTGGGCAAATAGAGGCCCATGACCGCGGCAAGAATGATTGCGAAATACAGCTTGATGAGGCTGACATCCGACCCCGACGCCCAAAACAGGCTGACGACAAGAATCGGCAACCCGATCACCATGACCAGTCGTACCAGCGTATAGACACGCGGAGCGTGTTCGCTTTCGAAGCCCGCGGCGATCATTCGCTGACGAAGCGAATTATCGTTGGTGTCGACCAGCGACAAACCCGTTTTTTCAATCCCGTTGACGAGATTGAGCCACGCCGACTGAACCTGGTCGTTGCGAAGCGAGC
>JBDTMR010000034.1:0-13070 GCA_039934175.1 Sphingomicrobium sp. | reverse complement strand
GCCGCCACGAGAGCCTCGCCCGCATCGCCGATCAAATGGAGCGACCCGAATGACTGACCAGACCGTCACCCTGAACGCCGGCGACAAGGAATATTCCTATCCGCGCCTCAATGGATCGGTTGGTCCCGATGTCGTCGATATCCGCAAGATGTACGGTCAGACCGGCATGTTCACCTACGACCCCGGCTTCACGTCGACGGCATCGTGCCAGAGCGCGATCACCTATATCGACGGCGACGAGGGCATCCTGCTGCACCGCGGCTATCCGATCGATCAACTCGCCGAACAATCGACGTTCATGGAAGTGTCGTATCTCCTTCTTCACGGGGACCTGCCCAAAAAGGATGAACTCGACGAATTCGTCCAGACGATCACCTATCACACGATGGTCCACGAGCAGTTGGCGACCTTCCTGCGCGGTTTCCGCAGGGACGCTCACCCGATGGCGATCATGTGCGGCGTGGTCGGCGCCTTGTCGGCCTTTTACCATGACAGCACCGACATTACGGACCCGCAGCAGCGCCTGATCGCGTCGCACCGGCTGATCGCGAAGATGCCGACGATTGCAGCGATGGCCTACAAATATTCGATCGGTCAGCCGTTCGTCTATCCAAAGAATGACCTGAGCTACACCGGCAACTTCCTGCGCATGACATTCGGCGTTCCCGCTGAGCCTTATGAGGTCAACCCGGTCATCGAAAATGCGATGCGGCGGATATTCATCCTGCATGCCGACCATGAACAGAATGCGTCGACCTCGACCGTTCGGCTGGCCGGCTCTTCGGGCGCCAACCCGTTTGCATGCATCGCGGCGGGCATCGCCTGCCTGTGGGGCCCGGCACATGGCGGCGCCAACGAAGCCGCACTCAACATGCTTCGCGAAATCGGTGACGTGAAGCGCATCCCCGAATATATCAAGCGCGCCAAGGACAAGGACGACCCGTTCCGCCTGATGGGCTTCGGTCACCGGGTCTACAAGAATTACGATCCGCGCGCGAAGGTCATGAAGGCCACCGCCGACGAAGTGCTGAAGGAACTCAACAAGAGCGATCCCGTCCTCGATGTCGCCCGTGAGCTTGAACATATCGCGCTTAACGACAGCTATTTCATCGACAAGAAGCTCTATCCGAACGTCGATTTCTATTCGGGGATCATCCTGAACGCGATCGGTTTCCCGACCGAGATGTTCACGGCGCTGTTCGCGCTCGCCCGGACCGTAGGTTGGGTTGCCCAGTGGAACGAGATGATTTCCGATCCCGAGCAGAAAATCGGCCGCCCGCGTCAGCTCTACGTCGGCGCGACGCAGCGCGATTACACGCCAGTCGGCGAACGCTAGGCAAGCGGCAACGAGAGCGTGAAGCGCGCGCCCTCACCGGGCGTGCTGACCAAGGTGATGTCCCCGCCCATCGAGCGTGCCAGGCGTCGCGCAATGGCGAGACCCAAACCTGAGCTTCCGCCGCCCTCTTCGCCGCGCTCGAACCGCCCGAAGATCCGTTCCTGATCGGCGGTCGCAATACCCTTGCCCTCATCGGCCACGGTCAGCGAGGCGAACTCCGTACCAGCCGCAAGGCTGACCGTGACCTTGCTTCCGTTCGGTGTATGGCGAACCGCATTGCCGAGGAGGTTGACGAGGATCTGGACGATCGAGCGATCGTCGCCCAGCGCACGCAGCGCTTCGATCCCCAAGCGATCAATCGCTACATCTTTTTCGCCCGCCATCGGTTCGACGAGCCCGATCGCCTCGTCGGCAAGCATTACGGCATCGACCGGTGCGGCTTCGTCGGGTGGTTGATCGACCATCGTCCGGATCACCGACAACAAATGGCGAGCAGCAGCGGCGATGTCGCCGGCATAGACCGCATAGTCGGTGCGTAATGGCCCTTCGCTGCGTTCCGCAATACCCTCGGCAGCACGAATGATTCGATCGATCGGAGAGCGCAAGGCGTGGTCCAGCGCCGGATCGATCCCGAACGTGCTTGCTTCGTTGGCGGCTTCGGGCTGGTTCCGTTCCTCGGGAGCAGCAGTGCCGCGGAACCCCGTAAAATTACCGTCGGCACCAAAGCTGGGATTGCCCGACAGGTTGAGCTTCGCATTTCCGCCGTGACGCGCCAGCGCAATTTGCCCGGCAAAGGCCGTGCGCGCCGCGACCGCAACCAGCATCGGCATGGCGCCGTCCTCGCTCTCGGCGAGCCGGAGCCATTTGGTCAGCGGTTGTCCCACCGCCTCGATCGCGCCCGCCCCGAGCAAGGTGGCCAAATCGCCGGAAAGCTCGGTGATCCGCAATTCGGCATCGGCGGCCCATTCGCCGCGGGGTGCAGGGATGATATCGTCACTTCGTGCGGCAAGTTCGAGGCGCGGGCCTTGCGGCGATTTGCGGCGCCAGCTTTCGATGGTCAGCACGACGTCGTCACCATCCGGCTCTCCGCGCACCCACATTTCCACGTCATGGTCGCGTCCCGCAACCAGTGCAGGCCTGGCAACGGCAATGCCAAGGCGGCGGGCAAGGCGAGCGATCGCCGCCAGTTGGGGAAGGACAAGACGATCGCCGATTGCGGCGCCGCCGTCCTCCTGCAAAGCGGCAAGAATGGGATCTGCTGCGACCAGCCGACCCTCGCGATCGACGCGACCCTGGACGAGGTCGCCGTGACCTGCTGCGCTAGCCATGCCGCTCACCAAGTGCGATACGGGCATTGCGATAGTCGCGCGGGAGCTGCCAATGTGCATGAGCCGACGCGACATCGTCATCGGTCAAATTGTCGAACCTGGCGATTTCGTCCTCAACCGATAACGGGCCCGTGGATCCGCCAAGATCGGCAATCAGGCGTGCGGCCAACGGTCGCGGCAATCCGGCCATCCGCGCAAGAAGAGCCAATCCGCCTTCTCCGGAATTCAGCAAATGGTCCCAGGCCGCTTGGGGGCCGACACCCGAACGGCGTGATAAGAACGAGGCCACCAGTGCGACCTCCCCCTCGCTCGATGCCTGCTCGATCAGTTCGTCGCTGTTTCGCGCCGAAGCGTCGATTGCATCGAGCAACGCCTCTGTCGCCTGATCCAGTTGGTCGGCGGGTACGGTTGAGGCGGCGACGCTGGCTGCTGCCATCGACAATCGTCCATCCTCTCGGCGACCAGGGCTCAGCACGGCAGCGACCGAATGGGCGAGCGCGAGTGCGTCGGCCGGGTCGAGGTCGCACAATTCGAGCCGGGGCTGCCCGAAAGCGTCGCGGCGGCGACCGCGGGCCACGACGAGCGCCATTGCGGCAGCGGCGACACCGGCGTCCTGGTCGCTGACCAGGCGAGGGAGCAGCGGCAGGCGCCGGGGACCGGAATGGCCTGAGAAGCTGGCCGCGATGCGGTATTCGTCGGCCCGTCGAAGCATCAGCGAGACGAGGCCGGCACGGTCGACGAGCCCGCTGTTGGCCAGTGTCGCGGCGATTTCGCCGGAGTCGCGGTCGACCTTGCGAAACCCGGCAGCGACGGCAATTTCGTTGGCGAGCGTGCCGACCAGATCGTGGAGCATTGCCGTCATCAATGCTCGCTCCTGCTCGGTCAGACGATCGCCCGGATCGAGAAAGAAGTCGCGACGAACGGTGGCCAAGCGGCTGGGACCACGCGCACGCGCGGGGTCGACCAGTCGGTCGCCTGCATTGGCAGTTATCGGCCATTCCTCGGGCATCATCACACCCTCAAGTAGACGATTGGGGTTAACGCCGCGTCAATCGCGAATAATGCGGTGTCGCCAGTGCTGGGCAAGGAAAAAGCTCGACGCGGCGTAGATCAGGAGGAGAACCAGCAAGGCATCGAGCCAGCCCAAGGCGATGAACGGCGCAGCGGTGAAAACGGCGTTGCGCCTGGAAAAAAGCCATTGAGCGTGGGGAAGATCGGTCCCCAGACGCTCATTGCGTGAAGCCTGGGCGAACGCGCCTGCGCTTAGCGCAGAAATCGTCGATCCCCAGCCGCCGCCGTGATGTTGACCCCACCAGCCCAGGGCGAGCAGCGCCAGACCGGCGGCTGGCCAGAGCAACCGCCGAACGACCAGCCCCGGGGCGAGCGGACGAAGGCGCAAGGCCGCGAGCCGCGCGGCCACCAGATCGAGCGGCGTCGCCAGGACGAGCATGAGATAGGATTGCCAGATCCAGCCGCGCGTGAAGCCGAACGCCGCAGAGACCGTCATCACCAGTGCCGCCGCAACCAGGGCAACCGGCCTCACGTTGCTTTCCATCAATTTCTCGGTCGCGAATTCCTCGATGACTGGAAGCAAGTAGCGGCTCGACCAGTCGCTTCGAGCTCCACGGGAGGCAACGACCAGGCGCCGTTCGAAATTGGTGAGATCGTCGGGCTGCTGGGAGAGAATGCCGCCATTACCAGGCTCGCCTGCCGAGACTCGAACAGCGCCGTCCTGCACGGCGCGGCGAAGCAAGGTCGATTGCAGATCCCAATCGCCAAGCATCGCGGCCGTCGATCCCAGCAAATGGGCATCGACCAGCGCCGCGCCGGCCCAGCGGCTCATCGCATCGACGCGTTCGTGACTGACATGCTCTTCATCGTCCGGAACGAGCGCGACCGCCGGCTCGGCAAATTCGGACAAACGCGTGAGCAGGCCGAAATCGGGCGCAAACCCGTCTGCGATCACCATGATCAGGCTGCCAGCTTCAAAACGACTGGCCGCTTCATTGCCGTCGCTGACCGCGACCACCGAAATCCCTTCGACGCGCAATCGGTCGATCGCGGCGTTCAGATCGACGGGAAGGCGTTCGACCAGCACGACGATCGGGGATGCACCGGCGGCCGCGGCACAGCGGGCCTGATATTCGAGCAACGTCCTTCCGGCGAGCGGATAGAGCGCGCGCAGATTGCCCGAATCGTCCTCCTGATACGCGCCGATCAGCGCTCCGAGCGCCATATTCCCCCCACATCCCGGTCCATCGCCTTCTTCTAGGCGAGGCATTCGCACGCTTTCCAGTCCCGATCGGCTATTGTCGCTTTCACTCACCTCAGAAATTGGTAAATTGCCCGTTATGACCTCGCAACCGACCTCCCACAGCCCACTCGACGACATCGTCGCTGACGGCCCTGCCCCACAGGCGATGGAGGATCACACGCTGCACCAGGACGAATCGCTCGATTGGCTGGCCGAACCCGACCTTCCTGCGGAACGTGGCGCCGGTGGCCGAATGGTGCTCGGCTGGACTTTGTCATTGCTCGCCATCGGCTGGGTTGGCTTCAGTGCCTGGTCGGCGGGGCAAGCACTGTCGGTCGCTGCGATTTCCTCACCGGCGATTGCCCAATGGCTAGCGATCGCGGCCGGGCCGCTCGCGCTCATTGGACTGCTTTGGCTGGTCTTCGGGCGGACCCGGCGCAAGGAAGCCGAAGCCTTTACACGCTCTGTCGTCACGATGCGTCAGGAGTCCCGCTCGCTCGAAGCACTGCTCGCGGTGTTGAGGCAACGGATCGATGACAATCATGCCGCCCTGCGCGCGATGTCGACCGAGCTAATGTCTCTGGGCGACGAAGCGACCCACCGGCTTGGCGCGACGACATCGCAATTGAGCGAGGGGGCACGCGTCCTTGCAAGCCATGGCGAAACACTCGACCGTGCCGCGCAATCGGCACGGGTCGACATCGGCGTCTTGCTGCAAGACCTGCCGCGCGCCGAAGCGACCGCGCAAGCGATGGCGCTGCGACTGCGCGACGCCGGCAGCGCGGCAAGCGAACAGGCCGCACGGTTCGAACAACAAGTCGCGACGCTGACTCAGAGTACGCAAGAAGCCGGTATCGCGACCGGCAATGCCACTGAAAAGCTACTCGGTCTGCTCGATCGACTTCAGGATCGCGGCGCGCAGGTTGCGACCGGCTTGATGGATGTCGCGTCCTCGTCGGACTCGACCGTCGACCGCCTGCTGCAACGCACAGCGGACGCACTAAGCGAAATTCGGTCGGGTATCGATTTGCAGGCGCAAGCCGTGACCGCCCTGGTCGACCAGTCTGCGGCGGGTCTTGGCCAGTCGGGGTTCCGTGCCGCCGAAGCGCTCCGCCAGTCGCTGGGCGATGCAAGCGGGTCGCTCGACGCATTTTCCGCCCGCATTGCCGAGCAGGATCAGCGGTCGCGCACGCTTCTTTCGGATATCGATCAAGGTCTTCTGTCCATCGACCAGCGCTTCCAGCTGTTCGCCGACCAGGGCGATGAACGCGCGACGGCCGTCGGCGCGACTCTTGCGCTCGTGCGCGCCGAGCTCGACGCGATTGGTGAACGGAGCGGCGCGAGCGACGATGTACTTGCCAGCATCGGCGGCCGTGCCGAAGGCCTGCGCCATTCGCTCGACGCGCTCGACGTGACGGTTCGCCAGCAATTGGCGTCTGGCCTCGCCGATGCCGAGCAGAATGCCGAGCGACTGCGCCTTGCGACCGAGGCAATCCAGCCATCGATCATCGCCTCGCGGGACGCCGCGAGCGACGCCAGCGCCAAGCTCGAGCAAGGCGCGGCGGTTGTCGAAGCCCAGCATGATCGCCTCGCAGCGTTGCTTGCGGCGGTCGATACGGGTGTCGGCGGTGCGCAGCGGCGACTTGGCGAACTGGCCGAAACAATCGCGAACGCCGAACAAGAGGCCGGTCGCCTATCCTCTGAAACCGGCCCGGCCCTGGTTGCTTCCCTTGTACAGGTAAAGGAAGCTGCCGCCCACGCCGCTGACCGTGCACGCGAAGCTATTGCGGCAATCATTCCGCAGAGCGCAGCGAACCTGTCGGCAGCGGCCCGCGCGGCATTGGAACGCGCGGTGCGCGAAACGGTCGCCGAGCAAATGGCAGAAGTCGAACGCACCGCCGACCGCGCCGTGGAATCGGCGCGCGGCGCAACGGAACGCCTGATGCAGCAGATGATTTCGATCGGCCAGAGTGCTGCCGCGCTCGAGGCGCATATGACCGAGAATCAGGAAGCGCAACGAGAACGCGACAGCGAAAGCTTTGGTCGTCGGGTGTCGCTGCTGATCGATTCAATGCATTCGGCATCGATCGATGTCGGCAAGATCCTGTCCGATGAAGTCGATGACAAAGCCTGGGCGGCCTATCTTAAGGGCGATCGCGCCGTCTTCACGCGCCGTGCCGTTCGGTTGATTGGCGGCGGCGAGACTCGCGCGCTGACCAACCATTATGAGGAAGATGTCGAATTCCGCGATTCGGTGAACCGCTACGTCCATGATTTCGAGGCGATGTTGCGCCGCGTGACCTTGGACCGCGACGGTGGGCCGATGGCGGTGACCTTGATGTCGAGCGACATGGGCAAGCTCTATGCCGCTCTTTCGCCGATCGTCGGAACCAAGCGCTAACGCGACAAATCGATGTCGTCGACGGTAATCCAGCCGTAGGTATAATTAGCATAAAATAAGGCGCACATGACCGCGCCGAGCAGAGCCGCACGCAGCAAATGGCGCTTCAGGTCGAAATGATGGGGAGCGCTGTCCGCCTGACCTGGCACCAGGGGATTTCCGACTTCCTCATCGGTCTTCACGCCAAACGGCAGGAGAAGGAACGCGCTACCGACGAAGAACAGGAAGTAGATCGCCAGCAGCGAAGCGATCTGCATTAGTCGAGTTCCATCATCGTCACATCGACGAGTGGCTTCTTGCCAGTCCAAACCGTCGCACAGCGTCGAACCGCAAGACGCACGGCTTCTTTCATTTTAACGGGATCGCCGCCGCCATCGCCGTAAGCCTTGCGTGCGGCATCGGTCGCATCGGCGATGAAATCTTCGGCATCGGCTTCGACCGGAATACCGAATGGACGAACCAGCGGATCGGCGGCAAGGCGGCCGTTCTTTTCCACCGCGACCGAGACGACGATGACACCGCTGAACGCCATTCGGCGGCGTTGCTGGATGGTCGCGCCATCGGCCGGTAGGATCACATCGCCGTCGAGCACCAGTCGACCGGTACGCACCAAGCCGACTTTCTCCGGCCCATCAGGCGCGAGCCTGACGATGTCGCCATTCTTCTGGACGACGACTTTGGGGACGCCGCTTTCAAGCGCGATTTTCGCCTGTTCGCGCATGTGGCGCGCTTCGCCGTGGACCGGCACGACGATTTCCGGACGGATCCAGCGGTACATCTGTTCGAGTTCCGGGCGCGCCGGGTGACCCGACACATGGATATGAGCTTGGCGCGACGTGACAATGTTGACGCCCAGATCGCTCAGCCCGTTCATGATCCGGCCAATTGCGATTTCATTCCCGGGGATCTGCTTCGAGGAGAAGATAACGGTATCACCCTCGGTCAGCTTTAGGTCGTGATTCCCGCCCGCGATCCGGGCCAGTGCGGCGCGCACTTCGCCCTGCCCACCGGTCGCGATGATCATCACTTCGCGTTTGGGAAGCCGCATCGCCGTCGCGAAATCGACGGTTTCAGGGAAATCGAGCAGGTAGCCGTTGGCCTTTGCGACACGCAGGATGCGATCGAGGCTTCGCCCGGCAACGCACACCTGACGCCCCGCCTCTTGCGCAACCTTGCCGAGGGTTTGCAGTCGGGCGGCGTTAGAGGCGAAGGTAGTGACCAACACGCGGCCGCGCGCGTCCCCGACCGCCTGGGCCAGGCCATCGTGAACCGATTCTTCGCTGCCCGACGCTTCAAGATCGAAGACGTTGGTGGAATCGCAGACCAGCGCGAGCACGCCCTCTTCACCGATGGCCTCCAGGGTTTGCACACTGGATGGTTCGCCGAGCACCGGGGTTGCATCGATTTTCCAGTCACCGGTGTGAAAAATGTTGCCGTGCGGCGTTTCGATGAGGACTCCATTGCCCTCCGGAATTGAATGCGCAAGCGCGACGAACGTTACGCGGAACGGATCGAGATCGATCGAACCATCGCGATCGATGATATGTAGTTTAACCTGTCCGGTCAGCCCTTCCTCTTCCAGCTTCCCGGCGATCAGCCCCGCGGTGAATGGCGTGGCGTAGAGCGGCACCTTGAGGTCGGCGGCGAGATACGGGATCGCGCCGATATGATCTTCGTGGCCGTGAGTCAGGACGATTCCGACGAGATCGTCGCGATGCTCCTCGATGAATTCCAAGTCGGGCAGGATCAGGTCGATGCCGGGATAATCGCTGTCGGCGAAAGTCAGGCCAAGGTCGACCATCAGCCACTTGCCCTTGGTGCCGTAGAGATTGACGTTCATGCCAATCTCGCCCGATCCGCCGAGGGCCAAGAACAAAAGCTCGTCGTCGCGCGGTGTCATTTCGCAACCGTCTTGGCGAGCATCGCGAGGCCCTGAATCGTCAGATCCGGCTCGATCGCATCGAAGGCATCGGTATGCTTGTCGAACAGGATTGCGAGACCGCCGGTCGCGATGACCCTGGTCGGACGTCCGATTTCGGCCTTCATTCGCTTGGTGATCCCTTCGATCATCGCAACATAGCCCCAGTAGACGCCGATCAGCATCTGGCTTTCCGTCGTCGTGCCGATCACGCTTTCGCCGTCCGGGGCGGCAATTGCGATTCGCGGTAGCTTGGCCGCGGCACTGACCAGTGCATCGAGACTCAGGTTGATGCCCGGCGCGATCACGCCGCCCTTGTAGGCGCCATCGTAATCGACGACATCGAAGGTCGTCGCCGTGCCGAAATCGATCACGATGAGGTCGCCCTTGTGCCGGGAATGCGCGGCGAGCGCATTCAGCGCTCGATCGGCGCCGACACTCGACGGATCGGGTACATCGAGCGCCATCGGCCAAGCGGCATCACCCTGCCCCGCGACCAGCGGCGCAACGCCGAAATATTTCTGCGCAAGTACGTCGAGATTGTGGAGTGCTCGCGGGACGACGGTGCCGACGATAACCTGGGTCACATCAGCCTTCGAATAGCCTTCGAGTTCGAGCAATTGATGCAACCAAACCGCATATTCGTCGCCGGTCCGGCGCGGATCGGTGGCGATCCGCCAGCGGGTCTTGATTTCGCCGCCGTCGACCAGCGCGAAGACGAGATTGGTGTTTCCGACATCGATGGCAAGCAGCATGGGCTAGCCCCTAGCGAATGGTGGTCGCGAAAGCGAGACTTCAACCAAGGCTGACATCACCGGAACGGACAATGTTGATCGAGCCGTCATCGCTGCGAAGTCGCATTGCCCCGTCGCTGTCCAAGCCTTCGAATGCCCCGGTGACGGTTTGCCCTGGACGATGGTGCGCCGTCAGGCGCGCGCCGCGCGGGTGGGCGCGTGCTTCCCACGCGCTGATGATCGCGCTCGGCTCTGACATTCGCCATGCGCCGAGCAATCGCGCAAAGCTTCCGGCGAGGAGCGGTGCGAACGAGTGGGCGGTGACATTGCCGACGTCCGATAGCGATGTCGTTTTGCGCCCCTCGATCGCCGGAGCCACTGCGAGGTTGACCCCGAACCCGGCGACAACCCGATTGCCGGTCCGTTCCAGCAGGATGCCGGCAAGTTTGTCGCTTCCGCGAAGCACATCATTCGGCCATTTCAGACTGACCGGCGTGCCCGGTGCCGCGATTTCCAGCGCCTCGATCAGGGCGAGTCCTGCAACGAGCGACAAAGTCGGCGGCTGCGGATCGTCGTTGCGCAGCTGGATCAGCGTCGAGCCATAGAAATTTCCGTCGGGACTAAGCCAGATGCGTCCCTGCCGACCGCGCCCCCCACGCTGCCACCTTGCTACCAGCCAATCGCCCTCGACCGCGCCATGATCATCGAGCAAGTCGGCGTTGGTCGAACCGGTCTCGTCGACGAAACGCAGTCGGCTCAAAAGAGCGACGCCGCCGCATTGTCGGCGAGACGGCCGACGGGACCCATCAATAGATAGCCGAGCGGGCTGACGATTATTGCGGCCATGGCGATTAGCGCCGTTTCAACCGGCGCATTTGTCTTGCCATAGGGCGCGCCCGGCGCATCGAAATACATCACCTTGATGATCTTCAGGTAGTAATAAGCACCGATGACGGTTCCCACGATCCCGGCGACCGCAAGCGCGATCAGTCCCTCATCGACCGCCGCCCAGAACACGAGCAGTTTGGGCCAGAAGCCGAACAGCGGCGGAATTCCTGCCAGGCTGAACATGAACATGGCGAGCGCCAAGGCCAATCCAGGGCGCGTCTGCGACAGGCCCGACAGACTATCGATGCTTTCGACCGACTCGCCGGCTTCGTTCTTCATCCGAAGCACGCAAAGGAAGGCGCCGAGCGTCATCACAACGTAGATCGCCATGTAGAACAGCACCGCCGACGCGCCACGCTGGCCGCCTGCTACCAGGCCAATCAGAGCAAATCCGACGTTGTTGATCGAGGAGTAAGCAAGCAGCCGCTTGATGTTGGTCTGCCCATAGGCCGCGATTGCGCCGACCGCGATCGAGGCAAGCGCCGCGACGATCATGATCTGCCGCCATTGGTCGATCGCCGGGCCAAGCGCATCGAGGCAGAGGCGCGTGGCGAGCAAGACGGCGGCGACCTTGGGTGCCGACGCGAACAACGCGGTGACCGGCGTCGGGGCGCCTTCGTAGACGTCGGGCGTCCACATGTGGAACGGCACCGCGCTGACCTTGAACGCCATTCCGGCAAGGACGAAGACGAGGCCGAACAGCAACCCGATCGACGACACGCCGTCGCGGGCAAAAGCCGCCGAAATTCCGGCGAAACTTACCGAACCGGTAAAGCCGTAGAGCAAGGAGATGCCGTAAAGCAGGATGCCGCTGGCGAGCGCTCCTAGCAGGAAGTATTTCAGCCCGGCCTCGGCCGAGCGGTCGTCCGTTCGGCGATACGACGCCAGCACGTAGGCGCTGAGGCTGCTCAACTCGAGGCCGACGTAAAGGCTCATGAGGCTGGTCGCGGAGACCATCACGCTCATTCCGACGACGGCGAACAGGACCAGCACCGGATATTCCGCGCCATGTTCGAAGCCACGTTCGAACCAGCCATGTGCTGCGATAATCGCGATGGCGGCGGCACCGTAGACCAGCATCTTCCCGAAGACGCCGAAACTGTCGGCGACGATCAGGCCGCCGAATTGCGGTCCGGCAGTCATCGGCGACCCGAACAGGCTGACCGCCGCGGCAACCAGCAGCGCGACCGCGCCCCAGTTCGTCGCACCGACACTTCGGCGGCCACCGAAGGCAGCGACCATCATCAGCGCAATCGCGCCAAGTGTCAGGATGACTTCAGGGAGGATGGCATCGAATTTCATCAGTGCGCTCCCCCGTGCGCTTCAACCTTGACGGCAACCGGTTTTCCGGTCGTGAGATGAGCGTCGCCCGCCGGCTTGGCGCGATCAATCCGTTCGAGCAATCTACCGACATCGGCGCGCATCGGGTTCATGAAGCTTTCCGGGTAAACTCCCATCCACAGGGTCGCGGCGGCGAGCGGCGCCAGCAACGCCCATTCGCGCGGTTCCAGATCGGGCATGGCAGCGGCATCTTCATTGTCGCGGGTGCCGAAACAAATCCGCCAGTAGAGGTAGAGCATATAGGCGGCACCAAGGATAATGCCGGTGGTCGCGACGATCGCGGCCCAGCTCGACGCTTCATAGGTGCCCATCAATGCCAGGAACTCGCCGACGAAATTGCTGAGCCCGGGAAGTCCGACACTGGCCATGGTGAAGACCATGAAGAAGAAGGCATAGGCCGGCATGTTGTCGCTGAGCCCGCCGTAGCGTGCGATCTCGCGGGTGTGGAGGCGGTCGTAAACCACGCCGACGCACAGGAACAAGGCGCCCGAAACGAGACCGTGGCCGAGCATGACCATCAGTGCGCCCTCGATGCCCTGCCGATTGAAGGCGAACAGGCCGAATGTCACGAACGCCATGTGCGCGACCGACGAATAAGCGATCAGCTTCTTCATGTCCTTTTGCACCAGCGCGACGAGGCTGGTGTAGACGACTGCAATCCCGCTCAGGATGAAGACAAGGGGCACGAACTGCGCCGACGCCTCGGGGAACATCGGCAGGCTGAAACGGATGAAGCCGTAACCGCCCATCTTCAGCAGAACGCCGGCCAGGATCACCGAACCGGCGGTCGGCGCCTGGACGTGGGCGTCAGGAAGCCAGGTGTGGACCGGCCACATCGGCATCTTGACCGCGAAGCTGGCGAAAAAGGCC